>JAKLPU010000050.1:0-3371 GCA_022013755.1 Candidatus Atribacteria bacterium
GAATTTATTATCTATTGCGGATAGAATATTGATTGCCGGAGGGATGAGTTATACCTGTTTGGCTGCTTTAGGTTATGAGGTAGGTAATTCACTGTTAGAAGAATATGACTTGGAAATAGTTAAAAAGATGTTAAAGAAGGCGGAAGAAAAAGGCAATAAAATACTTTTACCGGTTGATTTAGTAATAACTAAAGAGGTATTAGAAAAGGCCGAAAGTAAACTGTTTGAAATAGATAATATTCCTAAAGATGGCATCGGGGTGGATTTAGGTGAGAGGTCTTTAATTAAATTTGAGAAGGAGATTAAAAAAGCGAAGACTGTATTCTGGAATGGACCAGTGGGAGTATTTGAAATAAAAAAATATGCTAAAGGGACCAATAGAATAGCAAAAATATTGGCAGATATGCAGGGGAAGGCTGTAACTATAATTGGCGGTGGAGATTCTATTGCTGCAATTGAAAATGCAGGGTTAGCAGAGAAGATGACTCATATTTCTACCGGTGGAGGAGCTTCTTTAGAATTTTTAGGCGGGAAAAAACTTCCTGGTATAGAGGTTTTACCAGAAAAATAAAAATATATTTTAATCAAAATTATGGGGAACGGTTTTTAATTTATCTTTAAGAATCGTTCCCTGATTCGTTAAGGGAAAATTTTTTAATTTTTTTCGCCATTCTTTGCCAGTGAGTTCCTCTCCAGTAATATTTTTTACAAGAAGGACAATAAACAAACTTGTTTTGAGTTAAAAATACATAAGGAGGTACATGGGTTTTAACTTCTTTTTTATCGATATCTTTGGTGGGGGTGTTGCATAGAGAACAACGAGAAAATATTTTTGAATTAAGATCAATTTCTAATTTTAACCCCTTTATTATCCCTGCTAACTGCTCTTCCCAGTGGTCACCTCTAATAAACAAGAAATCACAGATGTTTCGTCTTTTAATCAGATTAGCGTCTCTGGTAAGCAGTATTCTTCCTTCTTGCCGTGCAGTTAGGATAAGAGATAAATCATTATCGAAGGAAGGATAAGCGGTATCGTAGCCTAAGATGCGCAGCCATTTAACTAATTTACCCAACATTCTGTCAGCTAAAAATTTTATTTCTTCTTCTTTTTTTTCTTCTATATTATTATTTCCCCTCATTTTTCTATATTAAACTTATTCTTAGAATATTTAACTTTTCTTTTTTAATTTATTTGTCATATGATTATAAATTAACTAAAAAATTATCTCTAAATTATTATACCACGCTATTATTTAGTTAGCCAGTTAATTAGTCGTTAGTGAATAGTCGTTAGTTTTAATACGAGTTACAAGGTGCGAGATGCAAGTTTCAAATTAAGCTAAAAAGTTAAAACTAAAAGCGAAAAACCATAATTCAAAACTCAAAACTTTTTTGTATGAAGTATTGCTTTTGGTCGGATTTATCCGACCCGGGTTATTCTGATAACATTATTCTCTGATAATATTCTGAATTCTGTCTTCTTCTTCTTCTTCTTCTTCTTCTTTCCTTACTATACGCTAAACGCTGTACGCTCTACGCTAATGTACGCGATACGCAATACGCAAATGGCTTGACAACTTAGCTGGGTAGTTGTATTATTATTATACCCCCATAGGGTATAAAATAAATATAGGGTAAATTGTCACCATTATGAATGATTCAGGCTTTAATCAATTGAAAAAAATAAAAATATTAAGTCGATTAAAAAGGATAGAAGGTCAGATCAGAGGTATCCAGGGGATGATTATTGAAGAAAGACCCTGTTCAGATATTATGGTTCAAATGACAGCGGCTAAATCAGCTCTTAATCAAGTAAGTAAATTAATTTTGGAAAACCATGTTAATTTCTGGTTTGATTCATCTGTTTCTTCTGATGATATTTCTCAGGAGATGGTTGCCGAGGTAATGGACCTGATATTAAGGTTTGTAAAGTAAGAAGCCATTACTGAATTAGATAAATATGGTAAAATCAATAATCAAGAAGCCAGGAGCCGAAATAAAACAAATAAGATTCAAAGGAGAACCATTTCTTAACTTTGGATTAATTATACAGATTAATTGAGTCAATTGACAATTACTTATATTATAAATTATAATTTAATGGGATTTAAGAAAGTGGGAAATAATAAGAAATATTGGAGGAAAATTAGATATAAATGTTATGCCAAATATGCAAGAAAAAAGAAACTGCCATAACTTTCACTAAAATCGCTGGAGGGCAAAAAACAGAGATTCATCTATGCAAAGATTGCGCCTCTACCTTTAGTGATAAATTTTCCATATTTCCTCTTCCCCAGTTTGATATTAATGATCTATTGGCTGGCCTGTTAAATGCTATAGATCTTTACCACAAAGCGGAAGGGATTATTCCGGGTAAAAAAATAGAGTGCAGCAATTGCCATTTGACCTATGATGAGTTTAAACAATCTGGAAAATTAGGCTGTAGTGTCTGTTATCACGATTTCAGAGAACAATTGACCCCTCTTTTAAGAAGGTTGCATGGAAATAGTGAACATGTGGGGAAAATACCGCGACAATCTAAGGGTAAATTGAATAAAATTAGGAAAATCAAACAACTCAGGAAGGAATTGCAAGAACTGGTATTAAAGGAAGAGTACGAGAATGCAGCAAAGACAAGAGATGAGATATTGAAGCTTGAAGGAGTATTAAAGAAAAAAAATGCAAAATAAAGATAAAAGTATAATATTACAAAATCTAAAAGAATCTTCAGCTGAGTGGATTAACGGGCAAGGCCCTTTATCGGACATAGTGATAAGTTCGAGAATTAGATTGGCACGAAATGTAGAAGGAATTCCTTTTTCACCACGAGCTGAGCAAACGGAATTAAAAAATATATTTGAGCTTAGCCGACTGATTGTAGAAGAAGATTCCCTTTTTAAGGATTCTAATTTACTTTTATTGGATGAATTGACTCCCCTGGAGAGTCAATTTTTAGTGGAAAAACATCTAATTAGCATTTATCATGCTCAAGAGAAACGTCCTTACCGAGGGTGTGTTTTTAATCAAAAAGAGACATTAAGTATAATGGTTAACGAAGAAGATCATTTTCGAATTCAATATTTACTTTCAGGGTTGCAATTAAATAATATTTGGAAACTTATTAATGAGATTGACGATGAAATTGAAAAAAAGGTAACTTATGCCTTTAGCGAAAAAGAAGGATATTTAACTTCCTGTCCTACTAATGTAGGAACCGGGATGAGGGCTTCAATAATGTTACACCTTCCGGCCCTAGCAATGGTAAACGGTATAAATGATATATTAAAAGCCATATCTAAAATAGGTTATGTAGTGAGAGGATTTTATGGAGAGGGAACCGAAGTAATGGGAAATTTATTTCAGGTTTCCAA
>JAKLPU010000051.1:0-7238 GCA_022013755.1 Candidatus Atribacteria bacterium
ACATGAATATCACAATTTTCGTAAAACTTACTATCTATCTTAAATTTTGTTGCTCGAGAACGAGCGTAGGTTAAGGCAGCTTTCCCTGATTCTTGCATAACATCTCCCAGTTGTCCGGTAAGGGTTAATTTGCCTTTCCCAGGCATTACTATAGTTTCCACTGATAATACTTCTCCGCCGATTTCAGTCCAGGCTAAACCTGTTGCCAAACCAACAGCATCTTCTTTTTCAATTTTATCAATTTTATATTTAGGTATTCCCAAATAATTTTCTAAGTTTTTTAATGTGATTCTAACTCTTTTATTCTTATTCTTTTTAAAATAAACTACGTTTAAAGCAACCTTTCTACATATAGATGATATTTCTTTTTCTAAGCCCCTTACTCCCGCTTCATGAGTATATTCCTTGATTATTTTTTTCATAGCCTTTTCTGATATTTCTATATCATCTTTTTTAAAGCCATGATTATTCAATCGTTTAGGTAGTAAAAATAACTGGGCAATTTGTAATTTTTCATATTCAGTATAACCAGGAATATTAATTATTTCCATCCTGTCTCTTAAGGAATAAGGTATTTCATCTTCATTGTTAGCTGTGGTGATAAACATTGTTTCAGAAAAATCAAAGGGAACTTCTAAATAATGGTCTCTAAAAGTATTGTTTTGCTCAGGATCCAATACTTCTAAAAGAGCAGAAGCGGGGTCTCCTCTAAAATCCACACTCATTTTATCAATTTCATCCAACAAGAAAACAGGATTCTTAGATTTTACGTTAACTATCCCTTGAACAATTCTTCCCGGCATAGAACCTATATAAGTTTTTCTGTGTCCGCGTATATCTGCTTCATCCCGTATGCCTCCCAGGGAAGCTCTTATAAATTTTCTACCCATTGCCCGGGCTATTGATTTCGCCAAGGATGTCTTGCCTACTCCCGGAGGCCCTATTAAACACAGAATTGTCCCCAACTGTTTACTGCTCATTTTTTTCACTGCTAAGTACTCTAAGATTCTTTCTTTAATATCTAATAAACCATAATGGTCTTCATCTAAAACATTTTTTACCAATTTTATATCTAATTTATCTGTAGTAGCTTCCTTCCAGGGAAGGGATATGATCCATTCTAAGTAATTTATTATTACCCCGCTCTCAGCAGATAAAAATGGCATTTTTTCTAAACGATTTGTTTCTTTGATGCACTTCTCTTCCACTTCTTGATTAAGTTTTAGAGAAAATATTTTCTCTTTGAATTCATCAGCTTCTGAAATGTTTTCTTCATTATCTCCTAATTCTTTTTGTATTTCTTTTAATTGCTCTTTTAGATAATAATCTTTTTGGTAATTTTCTAAATTTGCTTCTACTCTATCTTGAATCTTTTTTTCTAATTCTAAAATACTTATTTCTTTTTTTAATATAACAATTAATTTCTCCAGTCTTTCCAAAGGGTTAACTATTTCCAATAAATTTTGTTTTTCTTTTATCTGTAAAACTAAATTTGAAGCAATTATATCGGCCAATTTATCTGGTTTTTCAATATTCTTTATGGGTAGCATCATTTCAGAAGGTAATTTATTGTTTAATTTTAAATATTGTTCGAATCTATTGATTGCCAATCTCATCAAGGCTTCTATTTTTAGATTTTTACCGTTTTTAACTTTTATTTTTTCTACTTCTACCTTAAGAAAATTATTAAATCCTTCTGTATTTTTAATTTTTGCTCTACCGAGTCCTTCCACTAATATTTTTATGGTATCATCGGGTAGTTTATAAATTTGTATTATCTTGGCAATTGTTCCGATAGAATACATATCTTCTACTTTTGGTTTTTCTACCTCTGGGTCTATCTGAGTTGAAATAAATATCAAGCTTTTTAAATTTATTGCTTCTTCTAAAGCATTAATAGATTGTTCTCTCCCAACAAAAAGAGGAATAATCATATTGGGAAAAACCACTAATTCTCTTAGTGGTAATAAAGGTAATATATTTTTGTCTAAGCTTCTTATATTTTTATTATTCATGCTGTTTCTTTTCTTAAACCCTTTCCGTATCTTTCTATTTCGGGCATCTGTTTCTTTTTCACAACTTCTTCGGTAATAGTGCATTTTTCAATATTTTTCTCCGAAGGTATCTGGTACATTATATCTAATATTGAATCTTCCATAATTGAACGCAAACCCCTTGCCCCTATTTTTCTTTTTATACTTGCTTCCACGATAGCCTCTAAAGCTCCGGGGGTAAGATTAAGTTCCACACCTTCTAATTCAAATATCTTTTTATACTGTTTTACTATGGCATTTTTCGGCTGGGTTAATATTTTCATTAATGCGTCTTTATTTAAAGCTTCTAAGGTAGATATTATATGCAATCTCCCAACTAATTCGGGAATTAAGCCATACTTTATCAGATCTTCCGGTAAAACATTTTCCATTAATTTATAATTTCTTTCTTTATTATCTTTAGTTTTTATATCTGCTTTGAATCCAATATTATTTTTGCCCATTCGGTAATTTATTATATTTTCTAATCCCTCAAAAGTTCCCCCACAGATAAACAATATTTCCGTGGTATCTATCTGAATATTCTTTTCTTGCGGGTGCTTTCTCCCTCCGTAAGGTGGTACGCTTGCAACTGTCCCTTCTATAATTTTTAAAAGAGCCTGCTGTACTCCTTCTCCTGACACATCTCTGGTTATAGAAGGGTTTTCTGATTTACGTGCTATTTTATCAATCTCATCTATATAGATTATTCCTTTTTGAGCTAGATTTATATCATTATTGGCAACTCTCAGTAAATTTAATAGAATATTTTCTACATCATCGCCTACATATCCCGCTTCAGTTAAAGTTGTAGCATCAGCAATAACAAATGGAACATTTAGTTTTTTAGCTAAAGTCTTAGCTAACAAAGTCTTTCCACATCCAGTAGGACCCATTAACAGAATATTGCTCTTTTCTAATTCTATCTCTTCCTTTGTCTTATCTATTTTTTTATCTTCTTTATCTAATCTATCATTACTATTACTTTCGATTCTTTTGTAGTGGTTGTATACAGCAACTGATAGTATTTTTTTTGCCTTTTCTTGTTCTATTATATATTCATCTAAAAAACTTTTAATTTCTTTAGGAGAAGGGACATTTCTTAAATCAAATGGCCTGTCTTCCCTCTTTCTTCTATCTAATATAATATCATTACAAACTTTAATACATTCATCACATATACAAACACTAGGACCTGCAACTATTTTATATACTTCATCTTGGGTTTTGCCACAAAACGAACAATTCATTATTATTTCACCTCCTCCTTTGTCTTCTTCTTTCCTCATCACGGCAACGCCGTGATGCTACACGCTCTACACTGTACGCTCTACGCTATTTCTTTATTACTTCTTCTCGACTTTTAATTACTTCATCAACCAATCCATATTCTTTAGATTCTTGAGCAGTCATATAGAAATCTCTATCAGTATCTTTCTCAACTTTTTCAAGTTTTTGTCCGGTATGGTGAGTCAATATTTTATTTATAGTATCTTTAATTCTTTTAAGCTCTCGAGCCTGTATCTCGATATCTGTAACCTGTCCCTGCACCCCTCCTAAAGGCTGATGTACCATAATCCTTGAATTAGGTAAGGCAAATCTCTTCCCTTTTGCACCTGACGTTAAAATTAAAGCGGCGCCACTTGCAGCCATACCTATACAAATGGTAGAAACATCAGATCTTATATATTGGATGGTGTCATATATAGCAATAGTAGAACTTACAGAACCACCAGGGCTATTAATATAAATATAAATATCTTTGTCAGGATCGGCTGCTTCCAAAAATAATAATTGAGCAATTACAATATTGGCTGTCATATCATCTATTTCTGTTCCTAAAAATATTATTCTATCTTTTAGTAACCGAGAATAAATATCGTAAGATCTCTCCCCTCGAGGAGTTTGTTCAACTACAATAGGTACTAAAGTCATTTGGATTTTACCTCCTTTTTCATATTTACTTTTTTATTTAAAAAATCAATTATTTTTTCTCTTTCTATACTTTCTTTCAAACCATCTAGATTATTATTTTTTTTAAAAGTTGCCTCCACTTTCAAAGGATCTTGTTTCAGCTCTTTAGCAATTGTTTTAATTTTATCCTCAACCTCTTTTTCAGTAACCTGAATATTCTCTACTTGACTAATTTTATCTAAAACTAATTCTTGCTTTATTCTTTTTTCAGCAACAATTTCGTATTCTTTTTTGACTTTTTCTTCATCAGTATTAATGCTCTTGTAATAATCCTGTAAAGACAAATCTTTAGATTTTAAATCATCTTCCAAAGATTTCATCATATATTCTACTTCTCTTTCAATTAATATTTTTGGTACTTTTGTTTCACAAATATCTGTTACTTTTTCTAATAATTTACTTTCATAATTATTTTCATTCAACGTTTCGAGTTGTTTCTCTAATTTATCCTTAATATCTTCTCTAAAATCATCTAAATTTTTATAATCACCCACTGTTTTGACAAAATCTACATTTAATTCCGGCAGCTCTTTTTCTTTTATTTCAATAATTTTAACTTTATAGGTAATTTCCTTGCCTGCTATTTTTTTATCCTTAATATCCTTGGGAATTAAAATCTTTATCTCTTTTTCATCTCCTGCCGAACAGCCAATAAGTTTCTTATTAAATTCAGGTGGAGTATTTTTTCCTAATTGAATAATCTGTTTTTCAACTTTACTTCCATCTACTACTTTTCCCTCAATGTATCCTATGGAATCAACTACCAGAAAATCGCCTTCTTTTGCTTGGCGGCCTTTAACTATTTTTAATTTAGCTAAATTTTCCTGAATTCTTCTTATCTCATTGTTTACATCAGTATTCGTTACTTTTACATCTTCTTTCTGGATACTAATTTTATCAAAAGAACCCAGTTTTACTTCCGGCCTTACCTGAACGGTCGCCTCAAAAATCAATGGTTTATCTTCTTCTATTTGTATTACCTTAATTTCCGGTTGATCTATTGGTTGGATATTATTTTTATTTATAGCTTCGAGATAACATTCCGGAATTAATTTTTCGGCAGTTTTATCATAAAAATATTCCTTCCCTAAATGCAGGTTCAAAATATTTTTAGGTACTCTACCCTTTCGGAATCCTGGTATTTTTATTTGATAAGATACGTCATTGTATACTTTATCTAAATTGCTATTTACTTCTAACTTGTCCGTTTCAATCTTAAGTTTCACTTCATTTTCTTTTTGCTTCTCAATTTCTACTTTTACCATTACTTTAAAACCTCTTCTTTCCTAACTATACGCTCTACGCTAAACGCTGTACGCTATTCTTATTCTATAATTGCAACAAAGCCGCAAATAATTTTGCGGCTGCTTTTACCTACTTTAACCAAATTTTAAAAAATTCATAAATTAAAATATCAATATTATCTTACCGTATTTTATGGTGCGAAGGGCGGGAGTCGAACCCGCATGGAGTTACCCACTGGATCCTAAATCCAGCGTGTCTACCAGTTCCACCACCCTCGCATTTTTATTTTTTTGGTGGGCCGTACAGGACTCGGACCTGTGACACCCGGATTAAAAGTCAGGTGCTCTACCAACTGAGCTAACGGCCCACAAATTAAAAAATATTAAATGCTTATACATAATACTATATTTTTTATTAAAATGCCACTATTACATTTGGCGCGCTCGGAGGGACTTGAACCCCCAACCTACGGATCCGAAGTCCGCAGCTCTATCCAATTGGGCTACGAGCGCATATCGATAGACTGGGGTGAGCGAGGGGATTTGAACCCCCGACCTCTGGAGCCACAATCCAGGGCTCTAACCAGTCTGAGCTACGCCCACCATATTTTATTTTAAATGGCGCGCCTGGAGGGAATCGAACCCCCAACCTACGGATTAGAAGTCCGTTGCTCTATCCTATTGAGCCACAGGCGCGAGATATTGCATTGGAGCGGGAAACGGGTCTCGAACCCGCGACAACCAGCTTGGAAGGCTAGTGCTCTACCAACTGAGCTATTCCCGCAAGGTCGGGGCGAGAGGATTTGAACCTCCGACCCCCTGCTCCCAAAGCAGGTGCGCTGCCAAACTGCGCTACGCCCCGAAACAAAAGTTATTATATAAGAAATATTTATATAAGTCAATTATAAACATTAGTATAAACATTAGTATCGAGTATTGCGTGCAAGCTAGCGTATAGCGTTTAGCGTAGAGCGTATACATTTGGCTATATACTTAGTTGGTTACCTGGTGAGTTAGATAATAAATAAATACAAACCAGTTAACTAATTAAATATATAAACATTCAACCATCTAACAAATATTGATTGGTAATAAGTATGGCCTTAATTTATCAAAGCTGTTTTGACTAGAATAGATTCGATATCAATAAATCGTAAAATATATAATAAACATTTTATTTATGCTACTATACGCTAAACGCTATACGCTGTACGCTAAGCTTTTTTACTAACGACCAATTCATTTATTATTTTAATCATCCTTCTCATTGCTTTACCCCTATGGCTTATCTGGTTCTTAATCTTATCTCCTAATTCTGCAAAAGTTTTGTCATATTCCGGAACCAAAAAAATTGGGTCATAACCAAATCCATGCTCACCTTTTGGCATAAACTCAATACTCCCCTTACATTCTTCCTTAACCGTATATATTTTCCCATCCGGAAAAACAAGCATTGCAACACAAACAAATTTTGCGTTTCTTTTATTTATCGGAACATTTTCCAACAATTTAAGTACTTTGTTTATGCGTTCTTCATCACTATTTCCCCATCTTGAAGAATATATTCCCGGCTTTCCTTTTAAATAATCAATTTCTAAACCTGAATCATCTGCTAAACATATTTTACCAGTATACTCTGAAATCTTCCTGGCTTTTTTAAAAGCATTTTCTTGATATGTTTTGCCGTCTTCCTCTATCTTTGGAAGATGAGGAAAATCTTTCATAGTGAATATTTTTATTTCAGGACTGTCTAAAATATCTTTTATTTCCTTGACTTTGCCTAAATTATTTGTTGCAATAAGTATCTCTAACATATTTCTCCCAATATATTTTTTTCTTCTTCGATTATCTGTTTTATTCCTGTCTCTGCCAATTTAATCAATTCCTGTAAATTTCTTTTAGAAAAAGGCTTACCTTCAGCCGTTCCTTGAATTTCTATTATCTCTCCTTTTTCAGTCATTACCATGTTTAGATCGACTTGAGCATG
>JAKLPU010000052.1:0-4720 GCA_022013755.1 Candidatus Atribacteria bacterium
ATTAGGTTTACATCCTTTAACAGTAATCTTATCAATGTTAATTTGCGGTCAGTTGTTAGGAATATTAGGAGTATTAGTAGCCGTTCCTTTAGCAGCCATCTTGAAAGTTTTATTCTTTAGATATTTAGTCCAGGAGGGATAGAATAGGTTATATGAAAAAGATATTCTATATAATTTTAATAACAGCTTTGTTGACTATTTTATTCCTCGCTTATTCAGTTTTAGCTCAATCTTCAGAAATAGAGATATTATTAGATAATAAACCCCTCGAAACCGTTGTTCCTTCAGTTATCGAGAATGACCGATTATTTGTTTCAGCTCGTAATATAGTAGAAGCTTTAGGTGGAAGGATTACCTGGTTCCCGGCTTTAAAGTTAATGACTATAAATATTAATAGTCGTACAGCCCGTTTAGTAATAGATGAACATTCTTTGGAGATAGATAAAAAGGTAATTCCTCTGGAAATGCCAGCCAGAATTATCGACAATCGGGTGATGATTCCCTTGGAAGTAATTAAAATTATTGCCGAAGTAGATATTAAATGGGAGAACCAGGCCAAGACTTTATTTATTAACACCATAAGACCTTATCTGTTAAAAGTTAGAAGTTATTCTTATCCCGATAAAACCAGGGTGGTGATAGATTTATCTGAAAAGACAGAATTTAGAGCAGATAAATTAATAAATCCTGATAGAATTTTTATCGATATAATGGGTTCTGTTGCAAAATTAGAAGATACCTCAAAGCAGATAAAGATAGATGATGGGGTGATAAAAACAGTAAGGACAGCTCAATTTAACCAGGAAATTATCAGAGTAGTATTTGACCTTTATCGGGAAGCCAGATATGAGCTTTTCAGTCTTATTGAACCTGATAGGGTAGTGATTGATATATTCAAATCAGGTGAAGGAGCAGCCATTACTGAAACTCTTCCCGCTAAGCCTGAAGAAAAGCTTATCCCTAAACCCGAAATAACCGGGAAAAGAGTAGTAATTATTGACCCCGGTCATGGTGGAAAAGACCCGGGAGCGATCGGACCTACCCGCTTGAAGGAGAGTGAAGTTACTTTAGGAATCGCTCTTTATTTAGAGAAATTGTTAAAAAATGCAGGCATTCCTACCTATTTAACCAGAAGTAAAGATGAATTTATTTACTTGGAAAATAGAACAAATTTTGCTAACCAGAAGAATGGTTTTGTATTTGTAAGTTTACACGCTAATTCAGTTTTAAATCATCGTCCTAGTGCTGCGGGAATAGAGACCTTTGTATTAAGTTCTAAATATATCGGTGCTTCTGCCAGAGATGTAGCAGACAGAGAAAATAGAGCCAGCAGGGCTCACCCAGAAGTAGACACTGATTTAGCCTTAATTATCGCTGACCTGGAAGAAAGTGCTAACATTAAGTATAGTCTTGATTTTGCAGAAATTGTGCAGAAAAAATTAGTAAATTATCTAAAATTATTAGATAGGGGGGTAAAGCAAGCTCCGTTTGTAGTGCTAAAGGGAGCAAATATGGTTGCAGTTATTGTAGAGGTTGGTTTTATTTCTAATCCTAAAGAGGAAGAATTACTAAAAACCAATAAGTTTAGAGAAAATGCTGCTCAAGCCCTATTTGAAGCAATAAAATATTATATAGAAAATGCCCCTGATAATGGTGAATAGGATTAATTATGACTAAAAATAGAAAACCGAAGAAGAAAAAAAATAACCTGAAAATCATCTTCATATTATTAATACTCGTATTAACTGTAATTTTTAGCTATACAATATTTAATAAGTTTATTATCCCTATCTGGGAAAGATATACAGAAAAGCCTGTTATTACCAAGGAAGTCCCCTATAAGGAAGAAGAAGTAAAAGAAGTTCAACCTGTGCCGATAGAAGAGATGGTCGAGGTGAACCTTTACTTTTCTGATTCTCAAGCAATGTACTTGGAGCCTGAAAAAAGAAAAATATCCCAAACCCCTTCTTTGGCCAGACAAGCAGTTCTTGAGCTGATAAAAGGTCCGGAAAATTCCGAACTTTATTCTACGATTCCTCAAGGAACTCAAGTTAATGAAGTATATATTGCTGATGACATTGTCTATGTAGACCTGTCTGAAGAAATATTTAAAAATCATCCCGGAGGAAGCAGTGGTGAATTGATGACCGTCTATTCTATAGTCAATACTTTAACTGAAATCCCTCCGATTAAAGGTGTGCAAATATTAGTGGGAGGAAATGAGAAGAATAGTTTAGTCGGACATATAGACATCAGTATGCCTTTACTTAGAGACAAAGATTGGATTAAACCAGAAAACTAAAATGAATAATATAGAAAATCAGGGAGTGATAAAGATTAATATTGCTGACTTATCTCTAATTTTTAGAAATAAGATTATAATAATTGCTTTTATAACCTGGGTTTTAAATCAGAGCTTAAAGTTAATGGTATTTTATATTACCGAAAAAAAATGGGATATGAGGAGATTTGTTGGGGCAGGAGGGATGCCCAGCACTCATTCCGCCCTTTCTATATGCGTGGCTACTACCATTGGTTTAAAAGAGGGTTGGGACTCCCCTTTATTTGCTTTTGCTATAGTCATAGCTTTTATTATTATGGCCGATGCAGCTGGGGTAAGGAGAGAGACAGGAGAACAAGCTAAAGTATTAAATAAAATTATTTTAGAATTTTTTGAGGAAAGAAAGATCAGAGATAAAAATTTAAAAGAATTAGTTGGACACACTCCTTTTGAAGTTATAGTAGGAGCCTTTATAGGGATTGTAATGGCTTGGATATTATGCGCGGTAATTTAGATTTTTATTTAACAGAAAGAATTAATAGGTAGAGCTTCAGTCCGAGAGGTGAATTTATAGGTTTGAAAAAATCAAAGAAAGAACGTTTGGATATATTACTGGTCGAAAAGGGATTTTTTCCCAGCAGAGAGAAAGCCAAAAGCGCCATTATGGCGGGAGAAGTTTTAGTGGAAGGGGAAAGAGTCGATAAATCAGGACAAAGGATTAAGGTTGAAAGCAATATTTCAGTAATAGAAAAAGAGACTGCTTTTGTAGGCAGGGGTGGAGAAAAATTAGAAAAGGCTCTTAAGGTTTTTAATGTCAATGTCAGAGGAAAGAGAGTGATTGATATTGGTGCATCTACCGGGGGTTTTACTGATTGTCTCTTAAAATATGGAACTGAGAAAGTCTATTGTGTAGATGTAGGCTACGGACAGTTAGCCTGGAAACTGCAGAAAGATAGCCGAGTCGTAGTTATAGACAGAACTAACATAAGATATCTTACTGCTGATAAATTTGATGACCTTTTTGAATTAGCTACCATAGATGTCTCATTTATTTCGTTAGATAAAGTTCTGCCAGCAGTGTATAATCTACTTAAGGAGAAGGGAGAAGTGGTGGCATTAATTAAACCCCAGTTCGAAGCAGGCCGGGAGTTTATTCAAAAGGGTGGATTAGTAAAAAAGGCAGAAGTCCATCAGATGGTAATCGAAAGAATCTGCGAAAAAGCTCAAAAAATAGGTTTTAGTATTCAAGGTTTAACTTTTTCTCCCTTAAAAAAGACTTCCGGTAATATAGAATACTTTATCTGTTTGATAAAAAATTCTGGAAAAGATAAAGCAAATAATTTCCCTCAAATTGTTGAGGAAGTGGTAAAAAAAGCTCACCAAGAACTTTCTCCTAAAAAATGATATTCTATGACTTTATTTAGTGATACTTAATTTTAACAACAGAGGAGTGCATGAAGAATTAAATTAAAGTAAGACATTATTGGAGTGAAGTTTTTGAACATAGATGAAAATGGTATTTTAATCTTTATTTTATTTATTGGCGGAGGGATAGTCTGCCTGATTCTCTATATCAGGATAAGCAATTGGTTAAGGACTAAGAGATTAAGGAAGAGATTTTCTAAAAGCAGGCAGGCAGAAAAAGAAGCAGAGAAAATATTGAGAAAAAACGGTTATGCGGTTATAGATGCTCAAAAAAGCAAACCACTCCTTATAACTATCGGAAACAAGATTCATCGCTACTTAGTGCGGATAGATTATTTGGTGAGGAAGAGAGGGAAGGTCTACGTAGTAGAAGTCAAAAGTGGAGAAAAGATCCCCTATATTACCAACCGGGAGACCAGAAGACAGATGTTAGAATATTACCTTGCTTACCAACCGAGCGGTATTCTTTTATTAAATATGAAAAATAAGAGTATTTCTGAAGTAAAGTTTCAATTCGAAAGCACCATGCGTCAAAAGATAATAAAGATAGTATATTTTTTGGCAGGAGCAATTTTTAGTTTGGTCTTATATTATTTACTTCAAGGAGGGCGGAGATGAAATTTGACAGTGTGGGTTTAATAGTGAATTATAAAAAAGAAAAAACTCGGGAAACAGCCTGTAAGATAATTGATTGGCTAAATTCTAAAAAACTAAAAGTGTGTATAGAAGGAAATATGGGCAAAGAAATAGGAAAGAAGGAGTTAAATTGCCCTACTGAAAAATTTCTTAAAGAAGTTGATTTAATAATTTCTTTGGGGGGAGACGGCACTCTACTTAGAGCAGCCAGATTAGCCGTTGCCGAAGATATACCTATTTTTGGAGTGAATTTAGGAGGACTGGGCTTTCTGACTCAAATTGGTATTGATGACCTGGAAAAGTCTTTAGAGAAACTGTATCAGGAGAGATATTTTCTTGATGAGAGAATGATGTTAAGTTGTACAGTGAAAAGAAGAG
>JAKLPU010000053.1:0-2551 GCA_022013755.1 Candidatus Atribacteria bacterium
GCTCGAGCAGTTCCTCCTACATCGGGGGAAACTACTACTACCTTATCTAAGTTCTTCTCTTTAAAGTAATTTGATAATATATTTACGCCTTCCAACTGATCTACAGGAATATCAAAAAACCCCTGGATCTGCCCAGCATGTAAATCCATAGTAAGTACTCGATTAGCTCCCGCAGAGACCAATAAATTTGCCACTAACTTTGCGGTAATAGGCTCACGAGGCTGGGTCTTCCTCTCCTGTCGGGCATAGCCATAATAGGGAATTACCGCAGTAATCCTTTCCGCTGAAGCTCTCTTTAGAGCATCTATCATAATTAGCAATTCCATAAGGTATTCACTGGTAGGCGGACAGGTAGATTGAATGATAAAAACATCTTCACCTCTTACGCTTTCCTCAATCTTAACCTTAATTTCTCCATCAGGGAATCTGGAAACATCAGCCTGACCTAAAGGTACATTTAAATACCTGCATATCTCTTCTGCTAAATCTTTATTGGAATTACCAGTAAATATCTTTAACACTCTTTTATCATAAAGTATCAAAATTTTATCATCTCCATCTATTTAAATTTCTCTTTATAGAATTTCAACTTTTATCTTCCTTCTTTTTCTTCCGCCATCCGGAAATATTCGTTTGCCTGGAACGGGCAATGGCTAAATTGCCTGCAGGCACATCCTTGGTAATAGTTGAACCCGCTCCGGTATAAGAATCTTTCCCTAATTTTACTGGTGCTACCAACGAATTGTTGCTTCCGATAAATACCCCGTCTTCTATGACAGTTTTGTGTTTTTTCTCTCCGTCGTAATTACAAGTTATAGTCCCCGCTCCAATATTGACCTTTTTACCAATGGTAGCATCGCCCAGATAGGTTAGATGAGAGGCCTTGCTGCCTTCACCTATAATAGTTTTCTTTAATTCTACAAAATTTCCTATCTTTGCTCCTTTTCCCACGACAGTTTCAGGTCGCAAATGGGCATAAGGGCCAATATTTGCTCCTTCTTTAACGGCACTACTTTCTATTATTGAAGCCCAAACTCTAACTCCCTTTCCTATATCAGTATCAATTAGATGAGAGTAAGGCCCGATAAAACAATTACTTCCGATTTTAGTATCTTTCTCAATAATAGTGAAGGGATAAATAATAGTATCCTGACCAATTTTAACCCCCCTCTCTATGAAGGTACTATTAGGATCAACTATAGTTACTCCCTGAAGCATCAAGTCTTGAAGAGTCTTTTGATAAACTTTCTGGGAAGCATCAGCCAGATCTAATTGATTATTTATTCCTAATATTTCCGAATAATCTTTTACTATTATATTACCTACAGTTAATCCTTCTCCTAATAATATCTTTACCGTATCAGTTAAGTAATACTCCCTTTGTTTATTATCTGTGGTAACCTTTTCTAAAACATGGAACAGTTTTTCTTTATTAAAACAGTAAATTCCGCTGTTTATTTCGGTTAGTTTCTTTTTATCTGTAGATAAATCTACCTCTTCAATTATCCCCTTTATTTCACCCTTTTTATCTCTGATAATTCTTCCATAACCTTTAGGATTTTTTAAAACAGTAGAAACCAAGGTACAATAAAAATTATTAGCCTGGTGATATTCCCTTAGCTTTTTTAGAGTTTTAACCGTTAAAAAGGGGACATCGCCGGATAAAATCAGCACATCTCCTTTAAAACCAGACAATAATTTTTTGGTTTGTAAAACTGCATGGGCAGTTCCTAACTGCTCCCTCTGTTCTACATACTCTATTTTATCACCAATTAATTCTATTATCTTACCGCTTTTATAACCAATTATTAATATCTTTCTTTTTACTTCGAGTTGATTAACTGTGTCTAATACATAATTTAAAATTGGTTTTCCCGCAAGATTATGAAGGACTTTAGGCAGATTAGATTTCATTCTCTTGCCCTTACCTGCTGCCATAATAATTACGGCAGTATCTCTCATAATCATACCTCCATTTTCGTATATCGTATATCGTATATCGAAAAAAAATAATAATGTATAATACGTAGGGGCAGACCTTGTGTCTGCCCGCAATGCGTAACGTCTAACGACTATTCACTATCGACTAAATTAACTGGCAAACTAACTAACTGGGGAACCAATTAACCAGTTAACTAAATAACTAAGTAACGAATCAAAATTAATTTATATGGCTGGGGCGGAAGGGTTCGAACCTTCGAATGCGGGATCCAAATTCCCGTGCCTTACCACTTGGCTACGCCCCAAACCAGAATTTTTTATTCTTGTAACTTACTTAGAATAAATCTTCTTCTTTCTTCTCGGCCTCTTCTTCCGTTTCTGTTTCTTCTACTACTTCTTCTTTTTCTTCTACTTTAGCTTCTACTTTAGCTTCTACTTTAGCTTGGGGAGCCTCTTCTAATTCCCTGCGATAGACATCTAAAACTGCATTTTGTATCTTTTCTCTGATCTCGGTATTTATAGGATGGGCAATATCCTTATGATCTCCATTGGGGAGTCTCTTGCTAGGCATTGCTACAAACATACCCTTATTGCCATCGATAACCCGTAA
>JAKLPU010000054.1:0-3049 GCA_022013755.1 Candidatus Atribacteria bacterium
ACCTTCCATTTGGATGTCAATGGTATTTTACAAGTTAAAGCTTTGGATTTATATACCGACAATGAAAAAAGTGTTCAGATTAATTCTTCTTCTCGTTTAACACATGAACAAATAAATAGTATGATAAAAGATGCTCAAATTCATGCCAAAGATGATCAAAGACATAAAGATAAGATTCAGGTAGGCATTCAAGCAGAAAGTATGATTCAAGCAGCACGGGTGGCAATGGAAGAATGTGAAGATTTTATAGATAAGTCTACCGTAAATAAGATAGAAAAACTAATTTTAACCATTAAATCTACTCTTTATAAGGGTGATTATAACGATACCAAGGTAAAGATTAATGATTTAAAGAAATTGATTAAGATTGTATATAATGCTTACATCCCAAAAAGTAAACAAAATAGTAATGTAGGGGCACGATGAATCGTGCCCATAAGAGACAGGAGACGCTGGGTAATAATAATTTTAAAAAAGAAAACAAATAAATGTAAATTAACTATATAATTTATGGAGATTAATATTATGTCACTTATACGTGGTTTTAGTAAAGTTGATGAGGAGGGAAAGATAGCGATTCCTTCCAATATAAGGAAGAAAGCGGGTTTATCGGCTGGCAGCCTGGTTGAAATTAAGGTTATCAGGATTAAAGATTCGAGCCGCTGGCCTTACTTGATAGTTCATACACCCAGTGTAACTCCTCGCCTTTCAATGTTTCAGGTGGTTATGAGAGAGGAAGAGATAGAGATAGATGATGAGGCAAACTTGATTTTGACTGATGATTTATTGGAAGAGGCAAAATTAGAACCCAACTATCGAGTGGAGATTAAATTGTACGGACCTAACCAGGGTGAATGGATAACAATTTATAACCGTGGGCCCAATAGATTGACTACTCTTCAGGAAAAAATAGGTCGTATGGGAAAAGCTAAAAAGAAATGGAAAGAAATGACTATAGAATACTAAAAACAATTAAGAATGAAGAATTAACAATTAAGAATGAAGAATTCTTAATTTTAAAAAGGAGTAAAGCGACAAATGTCATCGGTTGTAGATAGTGAGCGATATGCTCTAAGACTAATTTACGAATTAGAAAAGGCTAAGCCAGAGGATATTGGTAAAGAGATGGGCTTTTCTGCAGAATATGCAGCTGTACTTTGCAGGTCTTTATGGAAAAATGGGTGCATAAGAGGAACCGCTATGACAGGGTATGAAATTACACCAGAAGGTGAGAAGTTTTTAGCGAGCCTAAAAGGTAAATAAAAAGGTAAGTATAAAGAAGTGTGAGAGAGAGGGATTAAGATGGAACCTACTGCCAGTGAAAAAGATATCCTTGAGATAGTCGCATATTATAAAAAAGCAAATAATATTTTATTGAGCCGTAAAATGGGATCGACAACTGAGTATACAAATTTTTTGTGTAAATCGCTTGTTAAGAATGAATATTTATCAAGGATTGGTTCAGGTCTATATACACTTACTTTCAAGGGAAAAGCTGTAGTAGAGAAAATGAAAAAATGAATATAGGAATTATAATCAAGGAGGGTAAGAGATGTCTAAAAAACCCAGGTGGGTAACAATAACACCAAAAGAAATTGAGGAATTAGAAAGGAAAAAAAGTCTTAGGAAAAAAGAAAAAGTGAATGAAAGGACTGTCAGAAGACCAAGATGGACTACCATAACCCCCGGAGAACTTAAAAAGATAGAAAAGGATATGGTAGAAATTAAATGTGTGTTTTGTAAAGGAACAGGGATAGATCCGTTTGGGTTATCCAAATTTTCAGTTTGTCCCATCTGCCAAGGAAAGGGAATTGTAAATGTGATAAAACCTTATGAAAAATGTAAAGCATGTGATGGTTCAGGAATTTATATTCGAAGCCACCTTTACTGCTGGCCATGTCGTGGAAAAGGGGTAGTACCAAAAGGAAGTCAGGAATAATATTTTGTTCTTTATTTTTTTAGCTATAGGCTAACCCACCTTTGGTGGGAATTTTAATTGATTTTAAGTGGAGGTATAAAATGACATATAAACCCGTACCTAAAAAACCTTACAAGCCGGTACCGACAAAACCGTATACGCCGGTACCGTTGAAAGATTATACACAAGTACCACTTAAAGATTATACAACTAAACCTTTAAAGCCCTATACACCAGTGCCTTTGAAGGATTATACACCCGCGCCTCTAAAACCATACAAACCAATACCGTTAAAGCCGTACACTCCAGCCCCCATCAAGCCCTACAGGCCTGTTCAGACGTGGATAAGAAAAGGCTTGAAAGAAGGGAAAGCAATCGATAGAGAACCCATTGAAGGAAAGGTTTGGGAATACTGTCCTGAATGTGGCGAGATCGTTAGTCTTGATCTCGACGGAAAAACCATGGTGTGTCGTAATTGTAAAAACAAGGTCAGGTATATACCGGATTGAAGTTGTTAACTGGTAGATGGTAGCTATTTTACTAATAAATAATAGTGAGGAGAGAAAGGTGACTTCTAAATTAACTCTATCATCATATGCCCGAAATATTCTTGACGAACTAAGAGGATATCATGTGGACAGGCTTTTGAAAATCAGAGAAGCCGATTTAATAAGGCTGTCTAAAGTGTCGGCAGTTAGAATTATTGAAGCCAGAGACGAATTAAAGAAAATTTTGAATGAGTTAAAAGAACGCAATTTCATTACCTACGAGAAACAAGGTGATAGATATATAATTAAAAGTATAGATAAAGATTAGATAAATAAATAAAAACTAAAAAATGTCATAAAATGTCTAAAGAACCAGGGAAATAACAAAAGAGGAGAAGAATTGATGAATAATACAAAATTAACTCTATCATCTTATGCCCGAAATATTTTTGATGAATTAGAAAGGCATGCAGATAGAATTTTAAAGGTCAGAGAAGATGATTTAATGAGACTGTCTAAAGTGCAGTTAGTTAGAATTATTGAAGCCAGAGAAGAATTAAAAAAAACTTTGAATGAGTTAAAAGAACATAATTTCATTAACTACGAAAAAAAAGGTGAAAGATATATAATTAGAAATATCAGC
>JAKLPU010000055.1:0-4738 GCA_022013755.1 Candidatus Atribacteria bacterium
AGAAATTAAAATTGTAGGAGTTGAACCTATAGTAGGGCATAAAATACAAGGGCTTAAAAATATGCAGGAATCAATCGTTCCCAAAATTTACCACTCAGAAAAATTGGATGAGAAGATTATTGTTGAGGATGATCCAGCTTACGAGATGGCAAGATTACTTGCCACCAAAGAAGGTATTTTTGCAGGCATGTCCAGTGGTGCTGCAGTAGTAGGAGCCTTACGTATAGCCAAAAAGATGGATTCTGGAATAATTGTAGTAATTTTACCTGATCGGGGAGACAGATATTTAAGCACTACCTTATTCAGGTCAACATGCGGCAAATGCCCACCATAAAGAGTTATTTTAGAAAAAAGCTTGAATTGATAAAAGGAGGTGACCAATATGGCTATTGATCCAGTATGTATGATGGAAGTAGGTGAAAAGACAGCAAAATTTAAGAGTGAATATAAAGGAAAAACCTATTATTTTTGTGCTCCTGGATGTAAAAAGGAGTTTAATGATAATCCTGAAAAATATATTAGCAAAGAAGAGAAACGCCAACCTCCGATGTATGGATGTTGTTAGTCTAAGATTAGAATGAACAAAAAAATATATTTGATTAAGGAAAATAAAATTAATTGCTAACAGTAGAACTTTTAATTGCAGATAATTATAAATCTTCTTTAAATGAGCGAAGCAATTTATTTTTAATTTTAATTACTACTTAAATAATAGAATAAGTAGTATTATATAAAATATTTTTCCCAAATTACTTACAATTATCAATAAAGTTATCGTTTATGGAGTTATGATAGCCCCCGCTTTAGTTATTGATGAAGAAGTAAAAGTAGCGGGTAAAATGACCGGAAAAGAAGAGATTGCTTAGTGGATAAAAGAGGAAAATGTTGGAGTGATAAAAATTTAAGATACTTTTGCTTTTGCAAGTAATAAAAATAGTAATAAATATAAAAGAATATATACCAAATGAAAGGAAATGATTACCATGATTTATTTTCGAAATGAAAAAAGATATGATTTTATTCTGGTTCTAGTTCTAACAATAATATTTTTAATTTCATTTTACTCAATTAGTTTTTCTTCTGCTTTAAAAATAGGTTTTCCGGCACCTTCTTTTTCTCTTAACACCATAGAGGAAGGCACTTTTGATTTAGGAGAATACAAAGAAAAACAAAAACTTCTTATTCTTTACTTTTATTCCCCTGATAATCAGGATTCTCTTGCCGGGGTAAAAGAATTGGCCCAATATTTTGAAGACCATATTACTCAAGAAAAATATGAGATTTTTATTATAAATACTCAAGAAAATTTACAAAAAGAAGGTCTGGATTTAATTAAAAAATATTTATCTGACAATAAGGTACCCTTTACTCTTCTTTTAGACGACCAGAAGATGGTAAGTAAATTATACAATATTGAAATTTTACCAACTGCTATATTTTTAGATGCCAACCTAATAGTTAAGAGAGTTTATCCCGGGTTTATTTTAAGTCAGCAAACTTTAATGTTTCAGTATATTAATTATCTGTTAGATAGTAGCGAGAGAAATATCTCAAAAAAAGAAAAAAAAGATAAAAAACCTATAGGAGATGAAGGGTTAGCTGAAGAGGGAGAATCTACAGTAGATGAAGAACCTATAGGAGACGAAGAACTGCCTGCATGCTGTAGTTCCAAATCTCTCAATTTATGAGGTCCGATAATTTACTTTTGCACATCAGGATGCAAAAAGGTCTTTAATCAAGATAAGTTTGATGATGATTTTTTTAGTATAGGAATAGAAAAGGAGAAAAAAAATGAGAAAAATTAATAGAATTAATTTAATCGGTTTATTTTTGGTTATTTTGGTAATAGTAGTGAGTATGGCCGGTTGTAGTGGCAATAGTAACAAAAACAGCGAAAGATATGGGGTTAATATTACCGAAAAAAAAGTTGTCAGTGTAAAAGATATTTATACTAATCCAAGTGAATATCTTAACCAAACGGTCAGATTGGAGGGTAAGATTGTCCGAGAGTGCCCCTCAGGATGTTGGTTCTTTTTAGAAGATAATACAGGTACAATTTATGTAGACATTAATCCCTCAGGTCTTAGTATTCCTCCAAAAGTTGGGAAAAAAGTAGTTGTTGAAGGTGTGCCGGAGAATAAAAATGGGAGAATAACCATTATTGGGAAAGGAGTTGAATTTTAATGAAATTCTTTGTTCTTGCTTATAAGAATTTAAAACGGAGAAAGTCTCGCTCTTTTTTAACCATCGGTGGAGTAGCAGTAGCAGTAGCAGTTTTAGTCTGTCTTTTAGGTTTTAATGCCGGGTATCAAGAGGCATTAACCTCCGATGTCGATAAGATGGGATATCAAGTTCTTGTAACTGCCAAAGGCTGCCCTTACGAGGCAGCAACTAGGGTACTTAAGGGAGAAGCAGGTCTTAAGTTTATAGATGAGGATATCTATAAACAAATAATCAGCGATCCTGATATTGATAAGATTACACCATTACTCGTACAGTTAGTTTATGACCCAGAAAAAAGCGATGGTAAAGGGGGTTTTGATAGTTATTCAGGAATTGAAAGAAGTTATATGGAACTTAAGCCTAATGTAAAGTTAAAATCTGGAGAGTGGTTCTCAAGTGATGATGCCAATGAAGTTATTTTGGGATATGATAAAGCAGAATCAATACAAAAAAAATTACAAAAAACAGTCGGTGATAAAATATCAATTCCTGGGGAAGATACAAATTTAGTCATTGTGGGGATTTTTGAGAAGACTGCTTCCCTAGAAGATGGAGATTTCTTTTTGCCTTTAAAAACTGCTCAACGAATATTTGAAATAGAAGGTAAGCTAACTAGTATAGGTATTAAACTAAAACAAATAGATAGACTTCAAGCATTCGAAGAAAGGCTTTATCCTATCGCTAGTATTCAAGTAATCAGTATGAGTCAGGTTAAAGGGACAATCCTAAATCTGGTAAATTCAGCTAAAATTTTAATTATGTCTGTGGCCTTTATTGCCATATTTGTAGCTATTATTGGGGTTATTAATACCATATTAATGAGCGTCTTTGAACGGACACAAGAAATAGGCATTATGAAGGCAATAGGTGCTTCAAAATTAGATATATTTAAATTAATCTGGATAGAAACACTCATTATTTGTACTTTAGGCGGCATCTTTGGTTCAATTATTGCGATTTTTGGTGGAAATTTGGTGGAACTTTTAGTGAGAAAAGTAATGCCTTATGCCCCGGGAGGTAAATTACTCTTGGTTACTCCAGAACTTTTACTATTTTCTTTCTTTGGAGTAATAATTATTGGAATAATTTCCGGATTGTATCCGGCATTTAGGGCGGCCTCCATGAGACCTATTGAAGTAATAAGGAGTGGAGAATAATGAAAGATTTCGCCATAAGAGCTAATAAATTAAAAAAGATATATTCCTCTGAATTCGAAAAAATAGTTGCTTTAAAAGAGATAGATGTAGAGATTAAAGAAGGCGAATTTGTTACCATAATGGGACCATCGGGGGCAGGAAAGACTACTTTCCTAAATTTAGTTGGATGTTTAGATAAGCCCACTTCTGGTAGATTAGATATTTTAGGGTGTAACCCTATAGAACTTAATGAAGGAAAACTTAGCCGTATCCGAGTCGATAAAATTGGATTTGTGTTTGAGGATTTTTTCTTAATTTCCTCTTTAAATTCATTGGAAAATGTTCAATTACCTCTGATTTTTGCCAGAAATTTTAAAAATAATACTAACCCAGAAACACTCTTAAAAAGAGTAGGATTAGATCATAGGTTAACTCATTTTCCTAATGAATTAAGCGGAGGAGAATTACAGCGGGTGGCTGTGGCCAGGGCTCTAGTTAATAATCCTCAGATTCTTCTTGCGGATGAGCCTACCGGCAATCTGGATACTAAGAATGCCCAAGGACTTTTTGATCTTTTCCGAGAGCTTAATAGGGAAGAAGGTTTGACTATTGTAGTTGCTACTCATAACGTTAGATTGGGTCATTCAACTGACCGGATTATTCACTTAAATGATGGAAAAATAGAGCAGGATGAAAGGTTGGTAAAATAAGATGGAAGCTAAAGTCATTTTGGAAGCGAAAAGTTTAAAAAAATATTATCAGAGAGGCTCAGAGATGGTCAGAGCTCTCGATGGGGTGGATTTTAAAATTATGGAGAGGGAAATTGCTTCAATTGTTGGTCCATCTGGTTCAGGGAAAACCACTTTAATGAACCTGATTGGTTGTCTTGATAAAGCTACTGAGGGAACTTTAAAAATTGTTAATACTGAAGTTACCCCTCTTGGGGAAAATGATTTAATAAAGATTAGAAGGGAAAATATTGGTTTTGTCTTCCAAAGGTTTTACTTAATTCCAAACTTAACGGTTAGAGAAAATATAGAGTTACCTTTAATTTTTGCCAAGAAGAGTATCAATGAGAAAAAGTTATCAGTGTTGTTGGAAGAAGTAGGACTTAAAGGGAAAGAAAGAATTCAGGTAAAATACTTATCTGGGGGAGATAAACAACGGACAGGTATCGCTCGAGCTTTGGTTAATGATCCCAAGATACTTATTGCTGATGAACCTACTGGTAAATTAGAGACAGAAGTTAGAGGGCAAATTTTAGAGCTTTTTAAGAGTTTAAGCGAAAAAGGTCTGGCCATATGTATTGCTACCCATGACTTAGAATTAGCTCAGGCTACTCAAAGGATAATCCATCTTCAGGATGGGAAGATTGTTCC
>JAKLPU010000056.1:0-4212 GCA_022013755.1 Candidatus Atribacteria bacterium
ACCACTCGCTTTCAACTCTTCTTTTATAATTCTAATATAAGATACATTATCCTCAATAAGATTAGAGTTAGACTTCATAAAAGGCTTGATATAAAAGATACTCACCTTTCTTTCTTTGGCTGCCCTAATCCATCTTTCCGTGGCTATCTGTTTAGAAATAATTTCCATTTCTTCTTTGGTAATACTATGAACTCTAACTGCTAATTCGCTTGCTTGATGAGCGACTGTTTCAATCCCTTTTTGACCAGCAAATTCTATAATTCCGAAGGGATATTCTTTTATTTTTAGAAGTTCTGCGGTATGAATTAAGTTTTCTTTTGAAGGATAACCTAGAACTGTTTCCCCCTCAAAAATTATTCCCGAAATCTTTCCGGCTTTATCACTTTCTTTAAACTTAAAATTTATATCTTCCTTATTTATTTGAGGGAAATTTTTGAGACGTAAAATAACCTGAAAGCCTAAATTTCTTACTAATTCAATATCTTCTTCTGAAAATCCTAAACCTAAATCAGCAAGTTTTTCTTCGCTCCCTTTCACTTTTAAACCTATATGGGGGAAAAACCCAAAATCTCTTACTAAATCTTCACCCAATTGTCTTTGTAAATTATCCTTTGCCCCAAGATAATCATTTTTATCGTTGAATATAATATAAGCTTCTCCTGGCGAAGGCTGGAATTTTTCAAAGGGATCGATTGATTTTAAGAAGAAATTTAACTTATTAAGCTCTTTATCAGAAAAATAAAGTATCTTTCCAGAAAAAACGAGATTTTCCAGGGTATCTTCATGAATGGCAATAGTATTAATCCCGGAGTCTTTTATTTTAGCCAACAGTTCAATTTCATCATATCCCTCCTGATAAGACAATTCTCTCAATTCATTCAGACTCATAATTAATTCTACTTGCTTAAAATTATTCTCCAAGCGGGAACGATGAAAAGCAATAATCCCGGCAACTACTAAAGCAACAATAATAAAAAAAATCAGAATCGAATAAGATTTTTTAGGCACAATAATATTTCCTCTTCCTTCACTTAATATCTGGTAAACTGAAAATATTTTAGCATATTTGTAATAAGAAGTAAAAAAAATCAATTGGCAAATTTTTGATTACCAATTGATTAGTCGTTAGTGAATAGTGAATAGTCGTTAGCATTTAGTTAGCTAGTTAACTGGTTTGTTGGTTAACTGGTTTAGAATTAATTCTTCACTATACTAATTCCTCAACCGGGTAACCAGGTAACCAACTAACTAAATCTACTCGCTATACGCTACATGCTATCCGCTAAAATGCGAGATACGATTCACGAGATACGAGACACTATTATATTCTATCTTCTGAATTCTTTTTTCCTCACTATATACTATATACCTATTAGCTCATATGCCCCCATTACTATATACTATATACTGATTTATACTCCATACCCCTCTTCATCATAATTATTGTTACCATTTAATATTTCCATTCCCAAGCAATATTTTTTGGCAATTTTTTTCTTTAGAAAATCTCTGGCAATTTCAGGGAATAAAATATAAGATAGAAGGTCTTCCATGTTTTCAGCAAAATAAAATGCTTCCTTTTTGGCTTTTTCAATAGCAGGTTCTAATAGATCAGCCGGTCGACATTTAATCATTTCACTTTTTTTAATTTTTGCTTTTTTAATAATCTCTGGATCAATAGGTGCGGGTGGTCGGCCATAAAATCCCTTAAGATATTTTCGAACTTCTTCTGGAATCATCTTATATCGTTCTTTTAAAATAACATTTAAGGTCGCCTGGGTTCCCACAATTTGACTGGTAGGGGTAACCAAAGGAGGATAACCTAATTCTTTTCTAACTCGTGGAATTTCCTTTAACACTTCTTCATATTTATCTTCCGCTCTTTGTTGTTTTAACTGAACCGCCAAATTAGAAAGCATTCCTCCAGGAATTTGATAAGTTAACACCCGGGTATCTATGCCCTGAACATTGGATTCCATATCTTTATGATTTTCTCTAACCTTTTTAAAGTAAGAAGCAATTTCATAAGCCAATTTTAAATCCAATCCAGTATCATAAGGTGTTCTTCTTAAAGTTTCTACTAATGGCTCTAGGGCAGGTTGAGAAGTTTGAAGAGCTAATGATGATATTGCTGTGTCCACTACATCTATTCCAGCTTCTGTAGCTTTCAAATAAGCCATCATCCCCATTCCACTGGTAAAATGACAATGTAATTGAAGAGGTATAGAAATAACTTCTTTAATATCTTTGGTTAAACTATATGCTTCGTAAGGAGAAATTAAACCAGCCATGTCTTTTATACAGATCGAATCTGCTCCCATTTGCTCCATCTCCTGTGCCATCTTTACAAATAACTTATTATTATGAAACGGGCTTATAGTAAAACAGATAGCTCCCTGAACATGAGCACCTTCTGATTTAGCTACTTTAAAAGAAGTTTCCATATTGCGGATATCGTTTAAAGCATCAAAAATACGGATAATATCTATTCCATTAACGACTGCTCTTTTTACGAATTCGGTAACTACATCATCAGAATAATGCTTATAACCCAATATATTTTGTCCCCTTAATAACATTTGAAGCCTGGTATTAGGGAGATATTTTCTTAAAATTCTCAATCGCTCCCAGGGATCTTCATCTAAAAACCGCATACAGGTGTCGAAAGTAGCTCCTCCCCAAACTTCCATAGAATAAAATCCTACGGCATCTAATTTTTCACAGATGGGCACCATCTCCTCGATAGTCATCCGAGTAGCTATTAATGACTGATGGGCATCGCGTAAAGTTGTATCTGTAATTTTAAGTGGTTTTTTTAGCTGTGATTTTTCTTTTAAAAGCATATCCTTGGGAGTATGGTCTTTTTTTAAATTTAAAGAAATTTTTCCTTCTAAAGCACTGTCATTTATTATTTTTATATTAGAATCTGCTATTTTTATTAATGTTGCATTTTCTCCCATAATTGTAAACCAAAGCCTCCTTAATTAATTTTAATACTCTATTCAATGAATAAATCGCGCCCTATATAAACAACGCAGGCTAAAGCCTATATAATACAGACTAAATCCTGCGTCTTATAATTATAAATTCCTATTATTTGTATACAACTAATACATATTAAAAAAGATAACGGTTTTATCCATCCAAAAGTTTATGGGCTTAATGAATCAAGTCCCTACATATAGCTTCTTCTTTCTTAATTATCGTTATCTTTCCTAACACGATACACGATGCGTAATACGAATTTCATTGTAACAAAGTCAACATTACTCCTGCAGCAACTGCGGTTCCAATTACTCCGGCTACGTTAGGTCCCATGGCATGCATCAATAAAAAGTTGCTCGGATTTGCTTCTTGACCTACTTTCTGGGCTACTCTGGCAGCCATAGGCACGGCAGACACCCCAGCAGCGCCAATCAAAGGATTAATATTTCCCCCGGTAATTTTATTTAATAATTTAGCAAACAAAACTCCCCCGGCAGTGCCAAAAGCAAAGGCAATTAAACCTAAGATAATTATTTTAATAGTATTAAAGGTCAAAAAATATTCAGCTTGCATAGTTGCTCCTACACAGGTAGATAAAAATATGGTGACGATATTGATTAATTCATTTTGAGCTGTCTTAGATAATCTGTCCACTACTAAACTTTCTCTAAATAAGTTTCCCAACATTAACATCCCGATAATGGGGACCGAAGCTGGTAATAAAAGACCGATTAAAACAGTCGAAATAATGGGAAAGAGTATCTTCTCTGACCGGGATACTGGCCTTAGTTGTTTCATAACTATTTTTCTTTCCTCTGGGGTAGTTAATAATTTCATTATGGGAGGTTGAATTATAGGAACCAATGACATATAAGAATATGCCGCCACCGCTACAGCTCCCAATAAATGAGGAGCCATTTTAACGGTAAGATAGATTGCTGTTGGTCCATCTGCCCCGCCAATAATTCCTATAGAAGCTGCTTCCTGAATATTAAATCCCAAAAGCACTGAGCCAATTAAAGCTACAAATACACCTACTTGAGCAGCGGCACCCAAAAGGAAGGTTATCGGATTGGCTAATAAAGGACCGAAATCAGTCATTGCTCCAATCCCCATAAATATTAAACAGGGATATACTTCATGTTTTATTCCCCACGAAATAAAATATAAAAGACCGCCCTCTTCCATTATTCCGGTTATGGGTAAATTTACTAATATTGCTCCAAA
>JAKLPU010000003.1:0-3753 GCA_022013755.1 Candidatus Atribacteria bacterium
CAAGATATCCTGCAACTTCCTCCATAATTTCTTTGGCCAATTGATCATCTTTTTCTAACGCATTGAGAAAAATAGAAGGAGTAACCCGATCTATATCTCCTTTTGCTAATTCCAACATCATTGTATGTTTTCCCTGTGCTATAGAAGACGATACTTTAGAATAGATAGCTGGCCAGCTAACATAATTCTCCAGACAACCCCTATTCCCGCAATCACAATATATCCCATTTCTATCTATACTCGTATGGCCTAATTCTCCTGTCCCACCATTACCGCCACGAAAGATGGACCCGTTTACTATAATTCCAGCCCCTACTCCATCTCCTATGGTAACATAAACTAAATTTTTATATTTTTTATATGCTCCAAATTGTTTTTCAGCTAGGGCAATTGCATTGGCATCATTTTCTAACCAGGCTTTTAATTTAAATCTTTTTTCCACTATCTCTTTTAAAGGAATATTTTTTAATTTCAATTTTGTATTTTCACAAATTACACCCCTATCTACATCAACAATTCCGGGAGAGATAATCGAAATCCCAATACATTTTGTTAAATCAGAATATTCTTCTAAAAAATAGCTAATTGACTCTAAAAAATAATCAATGACTAGTTTACCCGTTAGATTATGAATGGGAAATATTTTTTGTCTGCGGACTTTTGCTTCTAAATTTGTTTCAGCAATTTTAATAGAGGAATTAGTAATAGCAACCACGACAATAAATTGACTTTCTGGAGAAAATCGAACAAGAATAGGCTTTCTACCCCCACTGGATGTCCCCACACTATCCTCACACACCAATCCCTGCTGAAGCAATCTTCTTACTGCAGCAGTCACCGTTGTAGGGCTTACTTTATTCCTTTTGGCGATTTCGCTGCGGGAAATAGGGCCATAATAGCGTATCGTCTTAAGGATAATAGATCTATTTAATTCTTGAATTAATTTCAAATTCCCGGTTTTTTGCATTTAATTAGTCCTTTATTTATAAACTTTCTTTTTCCAGTGACTTTATTAAGTCTCTTTAAAAAAAGAATATACTATCTTATATTTTTTGTCAATAATAATTCTTAAAAAAAACCAATAAACTTTCGATTCATTAGCCATTTACAAAGCTTGACAATATCACTGATTTTCTTTATGCTATTTGGTAGTAAATAACTTATTCTTATATTAATTATTAATGGGGTGAAGCCGAAGTGGCGGAACTGGTAGACGCGCTACGTTCAGGGCGTAGTAGGTGTATGCCTGTGGGGGTTCAAATCCCCCCTTCGGCACCTCTTTATTTAGTCGTTAGTGAATAGTGAATAGTCGTTAGCTTATTTCGGGCAGACACAAGGTCTGCCCCTACTTGTACCTTACGAACTTATCTTTCTTCTTCTTTTTTCACTATCCGCTATACGCTGTACGCTCCACGCTAAACGCTATTTTATCTTTTCTTTCTCTGTCTTTACTCGATACTATATACTCGATACTATATACTGTTTATATCCTTTTCCCTTTCAATCTTTCGCAAATCTGCTTCGCCTAAACCAAAGTAATGTCCAATCTCATGAATAACTACTCTTCTAACAGATTCTCTTATTTCGTCTTTATTTCTACACCGTACTTCTATGGGCTTTTTAAAGATAATAATCTTATCAGGCATAACGTTCCTATACCAGATACCTCTTCTGGGATAAGGGACCCCCCGATAAAGGCCCAAGAGGCCATAGGGTGATTTAATTCTCATCTCCCTAAGAAGTTCCTGGGAAGGCAAATCTTCAATTGCGATAGCAATATTTTCCATCTTTTCTTTAAATTTTTCGGGAAGGCTGCTTATTGCCTCTGTTACTAATTTCTCAAATTCTTCTTTCCTTACTTTCATATTACTTTTTTAGCTCTTCTTTTAAATTTTCTATAAATTCTTTCACTTTCTGTATATATTGGTCCCTTGCCACTTCTCGTGTGTTCAGCTCAAGTAAAGCAAGTGGGGCCTTTTGACTCAGATTTTTCATATCAGCAAATACTTTCTCGGCATCTGAACCTAACCGGGTACAGAAAAAAGCTACCTTATTAAAATAATCTTTGTTTCATTATAACCAAACATCCAAAAGGGTTGACCAAGTAGTACCCGAGCAGTTTCTGATACCTGAGGGGGTGACAAACTCAATTTAAATTATATTAAATGAGAATTAATTACATTTAAACTTTTCTCTTATCTTTTCTTTCTTACATTTAGTAATATTTTTTAAATCCTGTTCCGGTAATTCTAATTCATTCTTCAAACCCTGAATTATTCTATTATTTTCTGTTTCAGGATTTACTGTATAGATAATCCACTTGCCCTCTCGCCGATTATCAACAAGACCTGCTTCTTTTAAAATCCTAATACTATGCGAAATTCTTGATTGTTCCATATTTAATATATTTACTAATTCACAGACACACAACTCACTTTGTAGTAAAAGCAGATAAATACGTAGGCGAGTTTCATCAGATAAGGCTTTAAACATCTTTATAGTTGCTTCCATTGTTGTATTCTCCTTTATATATGATGATATCATATTATTGCTTTAAAAATATTTATCCTGCAGGCCATATTTTTTTCTACAATTTATAATTTTTATTAATCTTAGTGAAACAATTTACTATCTATTAATTACAATGGGGATGGCAATAGTTAAATAAAGATATTCCCTTAATGCCCCCTCCTGTGTTTTATCTGGGATTTTATCTTTTAATAATATTACCTGTAGATTTTCTTTTTCTCCTGAGTTTAACTCAAATTCAGATACTAAAGGGATGAGATAATCTGCTGAGGTTTTTACGGAAGTGATTTTTATCCCCTCTTCCCCTGAATTTGCCAGAACGAACCTTCCTATCGTTTCGCCTTCAGAACCAGTTGTTAAATTAAAACTTGTTCCTGCCGGAGAAATACTTACTGTGGGAGCGGGTTTCTCTGTTATATAACCATCAATACGCAATGAAAAAGCTTTTCTTCTGGGGTCATTACAGTATATACGCACACTTTCCCTTACTTCACCTAACTCATGCTGGCTGGAATTATAGGTAAAAATTACCTCCTGTTTCTCTCCCGGAAGAAGCGTTAAGGGCATTTCTGTATCGTATTGAATGTACTCAGAGGCATCTATTTTATCGATTATCAAATCCAGTTCACCCTTATTTTCAATAGTAAAAGTAAAGGCGGGTAAATCCCCTTGGGAGATCAGCCCTAAATCCCATTGAGAATCAGAAAAGAAAGCTTGGGGGGAGGGGATAGGCTCTACTTCTGCAATTATTGTAACTTTGGTGGTGGGGAGCTGTGGGTCGTTAGATTCGATAGTGACATCTTTTTTGACTATGCCATTAAAGCCGGTAGGATTAAAAGTGACCTGTAGTTCGGCTGATTGTCCGGGTTTTATATTATCAGAAGAGAGCATGGTGGCGGTACAGCCGCAGGAGGCACGTACCCGGCTGATAATCAGTTCTTCTTTTCCGATATTTTTTATGGTAAAGATATGAACAGGTCTTTCGTCTTCTTTTATCTTTCCGAAATCCCATTCTTCTTCTGATATAGAAATAGTAGGCGGCTGGGAAGACTTGTTTTGAATATTATAAAATATTAAAAAAGCTCCTACTATAACTACTATACTTATTAAGATAATAATAATTTTGTTTTTACGAATCATAACTTTCTCCTTTGTTATATATCAATTAATATTCCCCTGTTAAAAAATTTTTCTTTTATCACCTATTTAATACCCGGGCGGAGG
>JAKLPU010000057.1:0-2657 GCA_022013755.1 Candidatus Atribacteria bacterium
AGATGCGGGAGCAGGGATAAAGCCATATCTTTAAAAGACAGGGTCGGACCATGATAAAGCTCTAAAAAATATGCTCCCATCTTTTTGCTAAGAGGAGCAATAATCTCGGTATCAAATTTATTATCATAGGCTCTATTTATACATTCTTTTAGCTCGTCTTGACGGTAATCAGTAAAAAATTTCTTTATTATCAAAAAGGCTAATTCTTTATAATCATTACTTTTTAATATATATAAATCCTTGTTTATCTGGGGAATGGTCTCGGGAACAAACAATCCGCCATCATCGGCAATACCTTTAATAATTGCCTCTGCGGATAAGACTCTCTTCTTGTCCCCCCGGGTACTTTGGTAATAAAGATTGTTCTCTTGCATGTCTTCTCCTGATATTAGTTGGCTGGTTAAGATAGTCGATAGTGAATAGTAGGACAGGCGTATGCAATACGCCCCTACTTTTTTTATTAACTCGTAACTCGAAACTTGTAACCTGAAACTTATTTCTCGTCACTGTATACGCTAAGCGCTATACGCTCTACGCTATCCCTTACAAATAGCGTCGCATTTCTTCTCCTGTTACTCTGCCATAAAGTTCTATATAGGGTTTTACCGGATTAGATAAAATCTTAGGAAAGAGGACTTCTTCTATCTGGAAAAAACCGACCGACTCAGTCATCTCTACAATTATTCTAATAGGCTTCTCTTCCCCTTTTATAATTTCTACATTTTGAATGGAATTGGCGGAATACTTATGGATATCTCCTACTTGAGGAGTACGTGATAGGAGAAAGATAATCCGTGCTCTGCCCTTTTCCATATCACATCCATCTCCGATCGAAACCAGCCCAGCTTCCAGAGAATGAATATCCTGGGTAGCCATATGTCCTGCAATGCCTTCAACAATTAAAGAATGAACAATAGTTTTCTTTTCAATATCTTTATCATAAATTCTGGTCAGGGTTCTCTCAATAATCGACGTAGCAAAAACAACTCCTAACAGCTCGTGATTTTCCCGACCTACTGACATACCAACATCGTGTAACAAAGATGATATTAATACCGCCACTTTACTATCTTCTGCAGTACCAATCTTTTCTTCTTCCAGGTTAAATTTAATTCCGCCTTTGCTTAATATATCAAACATAATCAAAGCATTTAATGCTGTTTTACTCATATGCACCGGGCCATGGTCATTATAGCCCAATCTTTTTATAGATACTGTGTTGGCATAATTTTGTAAAGCCTGTGCTTCTTCATCGTTAAAAATTAAAGAAGCTGCCATGGCTGGTTTCCCGCTCAACATTGCCAATATTTCATTTTCTATCTCTATTTCTTTTGGTGATTTTCTCATGTTCATTCCTCCCGTTTACTTATAGCATAATTTGTGTAATCATATTAAAATATTTCTTAACTATGTTCTAACTATTGCCAGAATGAGAGCGCTCAAAGAAACGATTATTAAAGGTTGGATTAACATTTTATATATTTTCCCCACATCTGCCTTAAAATAATCGTTAGTTACTACCAGGCACAAGTGCATGGGCGAAATCATATGCCCCATATAACCGCCAACAAAGGCAAACATAGCATAATTAAGATTAACCTCTCCCTGGGTAATAATAAAGGGCAGAAGGACCGGGAACCCTATTCCGACAATAGCAGAAGTAATCCCGGTAAGCATCCCGATCAAAAAAGGAATGAAAAATAGAATAACCAGAGGATGAACGCCCAATTCAGTAAAAAACCCGGGTATAACCATAATTGCTCCGGTGGTTTCTAACATTCTCTTAAAGATCATTATGCCGATTATTAAAACTACTGTATTTAGAGGGATATCTTTTTTAATAATCTCCATTATAATTTCTGTCTTCATTTTAGCCCTGTTTAATAAAACCAAGGATAGGATAACTAAAATCAGGGAAATTAACAAATCTATCTTTATAATTATAACCAAAAATATGACCAAAAGGATAGGCCAGGTACTCAAGAACAGTTTTTTTAAATTTAAGCCAAACTCCCCTCTCTTATCACTTGCTCCATCCCTTTTAAGATATCTTTGCTCCCAAATCAAGCCCCATATCAAGGCGACAAGGGATATTGGAAACTGAACTATTATAATCTCTCGAACTTCTACCCCCAACAAGGCGGAAAGCAATATAATACTGGGATAGAGAGGCCAAACAAATTCCCAAATATGGCGAAACCAGTAATTTACAAAAGTTTTTTCCTCTACTTCAAGACCCATTCTCCCTCCCACTTCATCCACCATGGGAGCGGAAAACATGGCTCCGGCCGGCATGGGTAGTAAACCCAAAAAAGAAGGGATAAAGGCTAATATCAATCTATAGTCCTTTACCAATTTTTGAAGGGAATCAACTATGTCCTTTAAACTTTCTATCCTTTTTAAAATACTGCTTAATAAAAGAACCAGCACAATTATTCCGATTAATTTAATAGTTACCGGGTCCATTATAGCCTGTAAAAAATTAATTCCCATTTCTTTGGGGTTCAATCCGAATAATAACCCTAATAACAAGGAGGCCAGCAGTATAATATATCCTAAATTCCATTTCTTTCTTATTAAGAAAATGATTACTGCGATTACTACTAATAATTTTATAATTTCTGTCACTTTAATCTCACCAATTTATTCTTTCTGCG
>JAKLPU010000058.1:0-3287 GCA_022013755.1 Candidatus Atribacteria bacterium
AGAGCTGGGATTTAACCATATCTCTAAATATCATATGAATGAAGGACACGCCAGTTTACTGACTTTGGAACTACTCAATCATTATAACCATCAGGAGGAAAAATGGAGTAACAAGACTATCGAAAAGATCAAAAATTTATGTATCTTTACCACTCATACCCCGGTACCGGCAGGTATGGACCAATTTTCTTATGAACTGGTGGGGAAAGTTTTAGGAAGACTTATCCCTGATCCCTTATTAAAAGAACTCGGTGGGGAAGAACGCTTGAATATGACTGCTCTTGCCCTTAACCTGAGTCATTATGTAAATGGTGTAGCTAAAAGACACGAGGCTGTTTCCCAGGAGATGTTTCCCGGATACCATATTGATTCAATTACCAATGGGGTTCATTCGGCAACCTGGGTATGTCCTCATTTTCAAAAACTCTATGATCGCTATATTCCAGGGTGGAGAAAAGATTCCTTTAGTTTGCGTTATGCCTTGAGTATACCGGATGAGGAAGTATGGCAAACTCATCAGGAAGCGAAAAAAATACTGATTGATAGTGTTTTTCAAGAAACAGGGATCCAATTAGATCCAGAAGTTTTGACTATTGGTTTTGCCAGGAGAGCGACAGCCTATAAACGGGCAGATTTAATCTTTTATGATATCAATAGGCTGCTAGATATTTCCAGAAAGTATGGAAAAATCCAGCTGGTCTTCTCTGGTAAAGCCCATCCTGAAGATTGGTCGGGGAAGGAATTAATTCGAAAGATTGTTCAGGTCTCCCAACAACTTCGAGGGCAAATTGAGGTCGTTTATCTGGAAAATTACAATATAAATTTAGCCAAGCGAATGGTTTCGGGGGTGGATCTATGGCTTAATACCCCCAAGAAACCCCAAGAGGCATCAGGTACTTCAGGAATGAAAGCAGCTCATAATGGCATACCCAGTTTGAGCATTTTAGATGGATGGTGGATTGAAGGTTGTATTGAAGGATTTACCGGGTGGTCCATTGGGTCAGCACCCGATATCGAAAGTAGTGATCAAGAAGATGCGGCTTCTTTATATGATAAATTGCAAAATATAGTCATTCCAATTTACTACAGGAATCGAGGAAAATGGATTAATATTATGCGTCATTGTATTGCTATCAATGCTTCCTTTTTTAATACCCATCGAATGGTTCTCCAATACGTATTAAATGCTTATTTGAAATAAATCGCTTAATCATTCATTACCATTGGCTTATATGTACTAATTTCGAGTAGTGTTTACACTTTACAGTTACGAAAGACCAAATATCGGTTAAATTATTAGGTAAAGTGTTATGGTTCTATGGTTGTTTCAAATTTTAAAAAATATTTTACTACCATAGACCCATATGGTATAGTAATAAAAAGCCTATCAGTATGTAGAAAAAAATATTTCCATCGATGAAAAACGGTAAGGGGGTCTTTTTGCGTTAAAGGGGTGAACATGATATGGCTAGAATATTAATTGTTTCTAACCGGCTTCCGATAACTGCCAGTAAAAACAAAGATAAGATTAATTTCCTTCCCAGCGCTGGAGGATTAGCTAGCGGTATGTCTTCTTTTCATCAGAATTATGATTGCCAGTGGATTGGCTGGCCGGGTCTAGCTAAAAATAAGATTGACGAAAAAGGCATACAAGAAATTATCATTAAGCTTGAAAAATTAAATAACGTCCCGGTCTTTCTATCTCAATCACAGATACAAGCTTACTATAATGGTTTTTGTAATAGAACTATCTGGCCCTTATTTCATTCTTTTGCTCAATATACAGTCTACCAAAATTCTCTGTGGGATGAATACAATAGAGTCAACAGAATTTTCTGTCAGACCATTCTGAATATCGCCCGACCAGATGATATAATCTGGGTACATGATTATCAGTTAATGCTGCTTCCTAAAATGTTAAGACAAAGGCGGCCCGATTTAACCATTGGTTTTTTTCTGCATATTCCTTTTCCACCTCAGGAAATATATCGACTACTCCCCTGGCGTGAGAAGATACTTGAAGGTATTTTAGGTGCTGACCTTATTGGTTTTCATACTTATGATTATGTACGAAATTTTTTAGACTCAGTGTTGCGCCTTTTTGGCCATGAAGGTAACATGGGTTATATCAACTATCAGAACCGTATATTGAAAGTGGATACATTTCCCATGGGAATTGATTATGAGCGATTTTCTTCCTCCATCCTAAACCCTGATACAAAAAAAGAGATCAAAAAAATACGAGATCAGATTGGGGAAAAGAAAATTATTCTTTCTATTGATCGAATGGATTATACCAAAGGAATTATCAAACGTTTGGAAGCCTTTGAATTTTTCTTGCAGAAGAATCCAGAATATCTGGAAAAAGTAATTTTAATTATGATAGTTGTACCCTCACGTACTCGGGTAAAACAGTATCAGCAGTTAAAACAACAGGTAGATGAGCTAGTTGGGGAAATAAATGGTAAATACGCTACAATTGGCTGGTCACCAATCCGCTATCTTTTCCAATTCATCCCTTTTTATAAGCTGACTGCTCTTTATTATGTTGCTGATGTTGCTTTAATAACTCCATTAAAAGATGGAATGAATTTAGTCGCTAAAGAATTTATTGCCACTAAAAACAATAGTAAAGGGGTATTAATCCTTAGCGAAATGGCCGGTGCTGCTAATGAGTTAGGCGAGGCCTTAATTGTTAACCCGAATAATAGAGAACAGATATCCTGGTCTATAAAATATGCTCTGAATATGTCTGATAAAATACAGAAAAAAAGAAACCAGATTATGCAAAATCGACTGAAAAATTATCATGTGAAAAAGTGGGCAGATGACTTTAAAGAAAGCCTTTTAAAGGTAAAAAGTATGCAGTTAGAATTTTCTGCAAAAGATTTATCACCAAAAAAACGTTTAGAGATTATAGAAGATTATCAAAAAAGCAAAAACCGCTTATTTCTTTTAAATTATGATGGAACATTGATTCCCGCTACTTATGAATTTAAGAAGATTAAACCCAGTAAAAAAATCTTAAATGTGATTCAACAATTAATCCAGGATAAGAAAAATCAAGTGGTAATAATCAGCCGCCGAAAAAAAGATACTTTAGAAAAATGGTTTGCAGATATAAATATTGGTCTGGTTGCCGAAAATGGCGCCTGGTTGAGGAAGAGGATTGGGCAATGGGAAACAGTAAAACCTCTAAGAAAGGAATGGAAAGATCAAATTAGACCCCTGTTAGAACTTTATGTTAGCAGAACCCCCGGTTCATTTATCCAAGAAAAAGAGTATTC
>JAKLPU010000059.1:0-3805 GCA_022013755.1 Candidatus Atribacteria bacterium
GCGCGTCTTACGTTCCATTTGTGATAACTCTTCCCTATTCCCATGTGCCACAATCCCATCGCATCCTCCCAACTGAGTCTTCTTTGATATTCGAATCACTCAAGGCAGAGGAACTTTTAGTTTGAAATTTTCCCATTATGAAGAGGTGCCTGCTAATATTGTACAGGAAATAATTGCTAAAACCAAAGAGGAAGAGTAAGAGAAAAAAATAATTCTTAAAAAAATTTAAAAAATTTTTAAAAAAAAGAAGGATTTTTAAATTAAATATAGAATGTATTATATAGAGATAAATTCATTTATCGATTTATACCAAAAAATATTTTAAAAAAGGGGGAGGTGTAATAATATGGCAGAGTTAGCTTGGTATTGGTGGGCAGCAATCATTGGAGCGATAGCATATTTGATATGGTATTTTTATGGAAAATAAGCAGCATAGAATTAAAAAATTGAATTAATATTAAATTACTAAAAATTTTAAGAAACGTTTCTATAGGTGCAGGGCGAAGCAAATTGTCCTGCACTTTATTTATCTTTATTAAAAGAGTGATTAATTTGAAATTACAAAACAAAAAAAGATATATTTTTTTAATTTTTCTTTTCCTTATTTTCTTTATTATTACTTATGAATCAATGGCAGATGAAGAAAATGGAGAAAACAGGGTCATTCCTTTGGGAGAAGTAGATTCATTAAAAATGACGATAAAATTTGGAGCAGGAAAGTTGGACTTAATTTCCGGACAAAAAGATGTATTTGAAGGTAATTTTCAATATGATAAAAGCATCTTAAAGCCCAATATCCGATATGAAATATTAGGGGAAACCGGTATCCTAACCCTGTCTCAGAGTATTAAAAAAGACCTCAATTTATCATTTCCACATAAAAATATATGGAATTTGAAATTACCTTTCGGTGTCCCTTTGCAATTATATATTAATACTGCAACTTATAGCGGTGATATTAACCTAACTAATTTACAGATAGAAAATCTTTATCTCAATTCAGGAGCAAGTCAAACCAATATTGTATTTAATCAACCCAATCTTATAGACTTAAAAAATATTAATATCAAGACAGGCGCCTCCACTATAAAAATGTTAGGCTTAGCTAATGCAAATTTTAATGAAATGAATTTTACCGGTGGAGCAGGGAGCTACACCTTTGATTTTTCAGGTAACCTGACTAAAAAATCGAAAGTTAACATTAATGTAGGGGCAGCTAAAATAATTTTAAAGATACCTTCGAACATGGGAACTAAGATAATTTTTAGAAATTTTCTGGCGTCAAAATTAGATGTCAGGGGTTTTATAAAAATAAATGACCAGACTTATATTAGTCCAGAATATGGTAAAAGTGCTGCAGAATTAGATGTCGAAATCAAGGGAGGCCTCGTAGATGTTGAGGTAATCTCACTAACCAATTGACATTTATTTTTTTTTCAATTATACTAAAAACGAACTGAGAAAGAAAAAGACTGAGCGAAGGATTGAAAGGTATATTTGTAAAAAGAGAATCAGTATTTGGTGAAAGCTGATAAGACACCTTTAAACTCACCTTCAAGTTTTGTAAGCGAAAAATTAAATCAAAAATATTGATTTAAATATAGTTTACAACGTTCACAAGCGTTAATTGTTTAATAAGAGTAGATAATGTGGGGCTGTAGCGCAGTCGGGAGCGCGCCTCCTTGGCGTGGAGGAGGTCGCGGGTTCGATTCCCGCCAGCTCCACCAAATTATATTATATAAAATCTACTGAACAAGGGTGGTACCACGAGAAGAATCTCGTCCCTGGTAATAATTTATTTAGTTGCCTGAGACGGGATTTTTATTTTTAAGGAGGGATATTTAAAGATGGAAGATAGATATAATTTTAGTGAAGTCGAAAAAAAAAGGCGGGAATATTGGGTAATAAATAATTTTTTTAAATCTTATGTCGATTATAAAAAACCTAAATATTATGTTTTGGAAATGTTCCCTTATCCTTCAGGAGAGCCTCACATGGGACACGTTAAAAACTACGTTATCGGTGATGTAGTGGCCAGATATAAACATTCTCAAGGATATAATATCCTGCATCCTATGGGCTGGGATGCCTTTGGTTTACCTGCGGAGAATGCTGCTATAAAAAATAAAATTCATCCTTCAATCTGGACTAAAACCAATATTCAAAAGATGAAAAATACCCTAACCAATATGAGTATCAGTTATGATTGGGATAGAGAAATCGCCACCTGTGATCCGGATTACTACAAGTGGACTCAGTGGATGTTTTTACAGTTATACAAAAAAGGATTAGCTTATAAGAAAAAAGCAGTAGTTAACTGGTGTCCTTCCTGTAATGTAGTATTAGCTAATGAACAAGTAATAGACGGAAAATGTTGGAGGTGTGATACTGAAGTTGTTAAAAAGGAGTTGTCCCAATGGTTTTTCAAGATTACCGAATATGCCCAGAGGTTACTCGATGATATAGAATGCTTAGAGGAATGGCCGGAGAAAGTATTAACTATGCAGAGAAATTGGATAGGCAGGAGCGAGGGAGCAAGAATTGAATTCCCCATAAAGGGGAGTGATAAAACTATTCCGGTTTTTACTACCCGACCCGACACCCTCTATGGAGCAACTTATTTTCTATTATCTCCCGAACACCCCTTAGTAGAAGAAATAATAAAAGATTCCCCGTATAAAGATGAAATTAAGAGTTTCAAAGAAGAGGTAAGTAAAGAGAGTACTATAGATAGACTATCAGGGGTCACGGAAAAAATAGGATGTTTTACCGGTAAATATGTGATAAATCCTATTAATAACGAGGAAATTCCCATCTGGTTAGCAAATTATGTGTTAATGGACTATGGAACAGGTGCGGTAATGGCAGTTCCGGCTCATGACCAAAGGGATTTTGAATTTGCCAAAAAATATAATTTACCCATCAGGATAGTTATTCAACCAGAGGATAAAGAAGTTACATCTGATACTATGAATGCTGCTTTTGATGAAGAAGGTATTATGGTTAATTCCGGCCAATTTAACGGCTTACCAAGCAGTAAATCATTAGATCTCATAATTGATTATTTGATTAAAAAAGGCTCTGGGGAGAGAGAGGTCAATTTTAGATTAAGAGATTGGCTTATTTCGCGTCAGCGTTATTGGGGTGCACCTATTCCTATAATTTACTGTTTCGATTGTGGGATGGTTCCCGTACCTGAAGGTGATTTACCGGTTTTGCTGCCGGAAGATGTTGATTTCAGACCCAAAAGTATGTCACCACTGGCAAGCAGTAAAGAATTTGTCAATACAATTTGTCCAAAGTGTGGTAAGGAAGCCAAAAGAGAAACAGACACCATGGATACTTTTGTCTGTTCTTCCTGGTACTACCTTAGATTTTGTTCTCCTAAAATTAATACAGCGCCATTTGATGCTGAAGAATTAAAATACTGGATGCCGGTAGACCAGTATATCGGTGGAGTAGAGCACGCCATACTGCATTTACTATATTCTCGGTTTTTTACGAAAACTCTGTATGATTTAAAATATGTCAATTTTAAAGAACCCTTCAAAAGGCTCTTTACTCAGGGGATGGTCTGCAAAGACGGGGCAGTGATGTCTAAATCAAAAGGTAACATAGTTAATCCGGGAAAAATATTTTCAAAATTCGGTATTGATGCTACCAGAGTAATGATGCTGTTTGTCGGTCCTCCGGAAGTAGATATGGAATGGACGGATAAAGGGATGGAGGGAGCATCTCGATTCTTGAATCGAGTTTGGCGGTTAATCTACAATAATATCGATTGTTTTAAAAAGCCGAAAAATAA
>JAKLPU010000060.1:0-11412 GCA_022013755.1 Candidatus Atribacteria bacterium
TACAAAAGATTGGCGCAGGTTTTAAGCGAAGTGTAAATGGAATGGTTTTTACTGGATTAAAAAAGGAGGTAGAAGTTCGATACGGCGAACTTAAGAACAAATGACGAGTAAAGTAAAAGCTCAACTTTTTTGTCTTCACTGTAACAAAGAAACCAATCATACTATTACATATAAAGGTGAATATTTAGAAGATATTAAGTGTAATATTTGCGGCAACGAAATCAGAATTAACCGGGAAAAATTATTAGAAACCTACACGGCAGATTTTATAGATAGGGTGTTAACCAAACCTCATCGAATAACTGAGGAGATAAAAAAAGATCTATCCCATTTTTTAAAGTCTATACCCATCAGAATTTTAACTAAGCCCTATCGGGTTGCACGGGAGATAGGAGATATGCTGCATAAAGAAAAGGATAAAAGCGGAAGGTGAAAAATTAATTAGCCAATTGACCAATTCTCCAATTCACCGATTAACTTAGTCGATAGTGAATAGTTATTTGTATCGTGTGAAGAAAATCAGAAAACAGAAGTAGAGGCACGATGCATCGTGTCCATAACAAGAGAGGAAGGGCATAATTCATTGTGCCCTTACAAAATCATAAAAAAAGGGCGTATTGCGAAATGCCATATTTAAAAACAGATAAAAAAATTGACAAAATTAGCAAAACACAATAATATGATATAAAGAAATCGGCATAAATCAAGAGAGGTTTATAAAGTGGAAGAATATTTAACTGCCAAACAAGTAGCGAAATATTTACAAGTAAAACCTTTTACTGTCTATCAATGGGCAAGAACCAAAAAGATTCCAGCGGTTAAAATTGGAAGAATCTGGCGTTTTAAAAAGGAGGTTATTGATAGTTTTTTTGAAAAGAAACCTGAGAAAAAAAAGAGATAGCTGCTTAGCTGCCTGAAGAAACTTCTTAATTGTTTATTTTTTACCTCATTTTTGGTTATTAATTTATGAATACAGGAGGATAGAGGATGTATGTAGCACAAAAACATAATAGAGATAAGAAAAATTCCATTATTTTTTTAACTCTACTTTTATTGCTTATCTTTTCTATTTCTTTTTACTCTTTTGCTGATAATAATGATGAATTTATTACATATAAAGCAACTAAGGGTGATACTCTATGGAGCATCTCCAAAGAATACAATATTTCCTTGAATCTAATTTTAGCTCTTAATAATATTAAAGATAAAGATAGTTTATCCATCGATCAGATAATTAAAATTCCTCAAGATAATCTCCCTGCTGCTGATTATAATATGCACATCGTAAAAAAAGGAGAGACTTTATGGTCAATTGCCCAAGAATATAATCTTTCTGTAGATCTAATTCTTGCCACCAATAACATTGCTAATTCAGAATTAATTTCTATTGGACAGCAGATAGAAATTCTCTCTACTAAAAGTACTACCCCTGAAACAAATATTATTACCCAGCCAGTTATTGATAAAAAGAATAATAACATGAATAATAATATCAGTGAGCCCGAAAATATAGAACCGATTGTTTATACAGTTAAAGCAGGTGATAGTCTATGGAATATTTCTCGAAAATATGGAGCTTCGGTGGAAATTATTGTTGATGTAAATAATCTTAGAGATAAAGATTCCTTATCAATTGGCCAAAAATTAGAAATTCCCGCAATAGGAGGAGGAGTATCTAACTCTAGCCAGAAACAGGAGCCAATCATTGTAAATTATACGGTAGTGAAGGGAGATTCTCTGTGGAGCATATCCCAGAGATATGATGTAAATATGAATACCATTATCTCTACCAATAATTTAAAAGAAATATCTCGACTATCTATAGGTCAAAAATTAAAGCTGCCAATAACTAATATGGATATTGCCAAAGCAGAAGGATATGGCCAGGAAGCTGCAGCAGAGGAAATAATTTATTCTGTAAAAAAAGGAGAAAGTCTCTGGAGCATTTCGCGCGAATATAATGTAAAATTAGAAGCTATTATAGCAGCTAATAGTATTATCGATGCTTCCAAAATTTCTGCAGGACAGCAATTGAGAATTCCCAATGTACCTAGGGCCAGCCTTAGTATATATAACTTTATCTGGCCGGTAAGAAAAAGAATTAATTCTCCTTATGGAATGAGGGTTTCAAGCGGAAGGAAAGAATTTCATTCTGGCATAGATATCGGTGCTCCAACCGGGACTAATATAGTAGCTGCCGAGAGCGGCAGGGTAAGCTATTCTGGATATATGCGAGGATATGGCAATGTAATTATCTTAAGCCATAATGAAGGATATTCTACTGTATATGCTCATAACTCGGTAAATTCAGTGAAGAAAGGTCAGTATGTGACAAAGGGAAACATAATTGGCAAAGTAGGAAGAACTGGAAATGCTACAGGTTCCCACCTTCATTTTGAAGTAAGGTTAAACGGTAAGCCGGTTAATCCTCTATCATATTTAAAATAAGTAAATTATTTTTTTAAGCTATTAATTTATGCCTAATCAAAATTGAATTCGCAACAGTGATACAATAAGAATAAGAAAGAAAGGAGGAAAATTATTTAAAGAATTAATTGGATTTTTTAATTAAAAAGTATTATAAAGGAGAATAAATATGAAAAGTAAATTATTTGTAGTTTTGTTGTTAACAGTAGGATTAGTATTTAGTGTAGTTGGATCGGCTTCTGCAGAAGGCACTCTGGTGTTCGGCAGCAGTGGAGATGCGGTTAGATTGGATCCTGCAGATGTAACTGATGGAGAATCCATTCAGAGGATGGATAATATCTTCGAAGGCTTGGTTGAATATGAAGCAGGTTCTGTATTGATACAACCTTGTTTGGCTACCTCCTGGGAAGCATCAGCAGATGGGACAGAGATTGTTTTTAACCTGAGAAAAGGGGTTAAATTTCATGACGGAACTGATTTTAATGCAGATGCAGTAGTCTTTTCCTTTGCACGTCAGTATGATACCACCCATCCTTATAATCAATATGGTGAGTGGGCTTACTGGGGATATATGTTTGGCGATGTAGAAAAGATGGAGAAGATTGATGATTATACGGTAAAATTTGTCTTAAAAAGACCGAATGCCTCTATTATGACCAGTCTCGCCATGTTCACCGTTAATATTGTAAGCCCGACTAATGCCGAAAAGTATAAGGGAGATGCCTTTAAAAATCCATGCGGTACCGGTCCTTTTAAATTTGTCGAATGGGTAAAAGATGACCATATTACCTTAGAGGCTAATGAGAATTATTGGAGGGAAAGAGCTAAGCTGGATAAATTAATCTTCAAGGTTATTCCTGACCCTTCAGCAAGACTTATGGCTTTAGAAGTGGGTGAGGTTCAGGGTATAGAATATCCCAATCCTGCTGACTTAGACAGAATAAAAGCTAATAATGATTTAACTCTTATGAGTCAAGCAGGAATGAATGTCGGATATATGGCTATGAATACCGGATACGGATATATTGATGCCAATAAAAACGGTGTACGTGATATAGCAGATGAACCTCTGGTTAAAACCCCCGGATATTATGAGCCCCTTACCAAGAAAAAAGTAAGACAGGCTATCAATATGGCAATTGATAAGCAATCGATAGTGGATAATATTTATATGGGAACAGCAATTAAGGCTAAGAATGGAATGCCTCCATCTATGTTAGGATATAATGATGATATAGTAGATTATCCTTACGATCCCGAGAGTGCTAAAACATTACTGGCAGAAGCAGGATATCCGGATGGCTTTGAAGTTACTCTATATGTCATGCCGGTATCCCGACCGTACATGTTCGATCCTCCCAAGATTGGTGAAGCAATTCAAAGTTACTTAGCTGCAGTGGGTATAACTGTAAAATTCTATCAGGTTGATTGGGGAACTTATCTCCAGGAAACTGAAGCCGGAAATCACCAAATGTGCCTTTTAGGGTGGACCGGTGATAACGGAGACCCGGATAATTTTATGAATGTATTATATGGAGCTAATACCTGTTCTATTGGCACAGCTGGAAACTATGCTTTCTATACAAATAATTCCAATCAAGCACTTCTCTCTGCTGCCTTAGAGACCTATGATAATGAAAAGAGAGCAGAATATTACAAAAAAGCTCAGGAGATGATTCATGAAGATGCCGGATGGGTTTATCTGGCTCATTCAGTCCAAAATATAGTCTTCAAAACAAACGTAAAGGGTTATGTCCTTAACCCGACTTCTAGAAAATTCTTCTACCCGGTATGGTTAGAATAGAAAAAACTCTCTTGGTTTGAATTTCTGTAAACGGGAAGGGGTGACTGAGTCACCCCTTCCCTGACTGAAATAAAAATGTGCTTAAAAAAGGCACATTTTTTTTATCTTTTTCTTGCATTGCATTGATTAAAAAGTATAATAATATAAGTGTGGTTAAAAAGATGATAGGAATTAGTAGATGAAGTGGTATATTACTAAAAGATTATTAATGTTGATTCCAGTACTATTAGGAGTTTCAATTCTCGCCTTTTCTTTAATTCGTTTAGCCCCCGGTGACCCGGCAGTAACTATAGCCGGACAACATGCCTCTCCTCAGGTTATCAGCGCCATCAGAGAAAAATACGGATTAGATAAACCCCTCATTACTCAATATTGGGTCTGGCTCAAACAGGTCTTGCGAGGAGATTTAGGTCGTTCTATAGTTTCGAATGAATATGTAACTAAAGAGATATTGGAAAGATTTCCTAATACAATCGAGCTTACTATGTTTGCCATGATTTTTGCTATAACCATCGGTTGTATTGCGGGAATTATCTCTGCCTCACGGCAGTATTCGGTTTTTGACTACAGTTTTATGGGGCTAGCTATCTTCGGGGTATCGATGCCCGTTTTCTGGTTGGGAATTATGTTGATGATGATTTTTGGAGTATATCTGAGGTGGCTGCCTATCAGTGGTCGGATAAGTATGATGATATCTTTCCAGCGCATTACCGGTTTTTACCTGTTGGATAGCCTTATTACCGGCAATTTTGCCGCTTTTATAAGTTCGCTTCGTTATTTAATCTTGCCTTCTATTGCCCTGTCTACTATACCTATGGCTACTATTGCCCGGGTAACCAGGTCAAGTATGTTAGAAGTATTAAGGCAGGATTTTATCAGAACAGAAAGAGCTAAAGGATTATCAGAAAGAATGGTAATTTATAAACACGCAGTAAGAAATGCTATGATTCCGGTAATTACCGTAATCGGATTGAATTTTGGTTTGCTATTGGCCGGTGCAATCTTAACCGAAACTGTCTTTTCTTGGCCGGGAATCGGAAGGTATGTGGTAAATGCAGTAAATATGAGGGATTATCCTGTGGTACAGGGATGTGTATTATTTTTTGCTTTAATGTTTGTCATTGTGAATCTAATAACTGATATTGTTTATGTTTATATCGATCCAAGAATTCATTACGGATAGGTAAAAAAAAATGGAAAGAACAAGAGAGACTAAAACCCAAGAATTAACCAGAAGACTTAAATATAATAAATCAGCAGTCTTTGGTCTGGTAATTGTTATTATACTCATTTTATGTGCCATTTCAGCTAATTATATTGCTCCTAATAGCCCTACTCCTTCTCCTCCGGAACTTTTCAAGGCTTTAAAACCGGGATTCTGGAGTGAAGATGGAGTAGAAGGTATGCCCTTAGGGGCTGATGGCCTGGGGAGATGTGTTTTAAGTAGAATTCTCTATGGAGCCAGAGTTAGTTTAACTGCAGGTTTTGCAGCAGTAGGAATTGCCATGTTCCTGGGAATAACCTTTGGAGTAATAGCAGGCTATTATGGAGGATGGGTAGATGCAGTAATTATGAGAATAGTTGATATTATGTTTGCCTTCCCAGCATTGTTATTGGCTATTGTAATTGTAACCGTTCTGGGTCAGGGATTGGATAAGGCAATGATAGCAATAGGCATAGTCTATACCCCTCAAATGGCAAGGATTATCAGAAGCTCGGTACTCTATATTAAAGAGATGGAATATATTGAAGTCCAAAAAGCAATCGGGTCGAGTGATGCAAGAATTATCTTTCGCCATGTCCTACCTAATAGTATAGCACCGGTTATTGTATACGGCACCTTGATGTTGGCTACTGCTATTTTAGACTGTGCAGCTCTCGGCTTTTTAGGGTTAGGAGCTCAACCTCCCACTCCGGAATGGGGTGCTATGCTCTCTAAAAGCTACTCTTATATTGTGAGTGGAGCATGGTGGGCAGCAACTTTTCCCGGAATAGCAATATTATTATCTGTTATAGGCCTCAACCTATTAGGAGACGGTTTACGAGATATCTTGGATCCCCGACTTAAAACTTAATGGTGTACCACCAGGATAAAGCGAGACAAGATATGAAAATATTATTGGAAATAAAAAATTTAAAAACTCACTTTTTTACCCATGAGGGCACAGTAAAGGCTGTAGATGGAGTCAGTTTTAAAATTAATCAGGGGGAAACTTTAGGAATTGTAGGAGAATCCGGAAGTGGCAAGAGTGTCACTGCTCTATCAGTAATGAGATTAATTCCTCATCCTCCGGGAAAGATTATAGGGGGAGAAATATACTTCGAGGGCAAGGACCTCTTAAAGTTAGAGGATAAAGAAATTAGAAAGATAAGAGGGAAGAAAATATCAATGATCTTCCAGGAGCCTATGACTTCATTAGACCCGGTATTTACTATTGGTCATGAAATTGTGGAAGCTATTCAATTACATCAGGGGTTAAATAAAAAAGAGGCCAGAAAAAAGGCTATAGAGATATTAAAGATTGTAGGGATACCGGATGCAGAGAAGAGAATAGATAATTACCCTCATGAGTTATCCGGGGGAATGAGGCAGAGAGTGATGATTGCCATGGCTCTATCCTGTAATCCCACCTTGCTTATTGCTGATGAACCTACCACCGCCCTTGATGTTACCATTCAAGCTCAGATTTTAAGATTAATTAATGATTTAAAAGATGAATTTGGTGCTTCGGTTATGTTAATAACCCATGATCTGGGAGTAATTGCGGAAATGTGTGATAATGTAGCGGTAATGTATGCCGGGCATATTGTAGAATATACCGATGTATATACACTTTTTAGCAATCCTCTTCATCCTTATACCAAAGGGTTAAGTAAATCAATACCCAGAATGAATGTTGAGACGGAACATCTTGATGCAATTCCGGGTATAGTCCCCAATCTCCTTGATTTACCTTCAGGATGTCCATTTCATCCCAGATGTGATTTTAGTTTTAAAAGATGTGTTGAAGAGATGCCAGAACTGATAGAGATAGAAAATTCTCATCTGGTGAAATGTCATTTAGTAAAGAAGATGATAAGGAGCAAATAAGTAGAATGGAAAAATTGGTAGAAATTAAAAATCTAAAAAAATGGTTCTGGATAGGCAAATCACCTTTAGGTAAAAAAAATGCAGTTAGGGCAGTAGATGATGTAAGTTTTTATGTAGAGAAGAAAGAAGTTCTTGGTCTCGTGGGAGAATCGGGATGCGGAAAGACTACCTGTGGGAAAACTATACTGCGAATATTAGACCCAACAGAAGGTAAAATATATTTTAATGGTCAGGAAATAACTCATTTAAGAAAAAAAGAGATGCTAAAATTTAGAAGAAAGATGATGATTATCTATCAGGACCCCTTTGGCTCTCTCGATCCCAGAATGACCATAGGAGCAACTATTGTTGAACCGATGGAAGTGCATAAGATTGGTTCTAAAAAAGAACAAGAAGAGAGGGTAATTGAGATTATGGAAAAGGTTGGTCTTCTACCAGACCAGATAAATAGATACCCTCACGAATTTAGCGGCGGCCAAAGGCAGAGAATAGGGATAGCCAGAGCTTTAGCAACTAACCCGGAGTTTATAGTTGCCGATGAATGTGTATCTGCTTTGGATGTTTCCATTCAAGCCCAGATAATTAATTTATTACAGGATTTACAGAAAGAATTTGGACTTACCCTTTTATTTGTAGCTCATGATTTAAGTGTAATAAAACATATCTGTGATAGAGTTGCAGTCATGTATTTAGGTAAGATAGTGGAGGCTGCCCCTAAAAAAGAATTATTTAGTAACCCTCAACACCCCTATACCCAGGCATTACTTTCTGCTATACCTATCCCCGATCCTAAACTTAGAAAAAAAGGTCAAATTTTGATGGGCGATGTTCCCAGTCCGGTAAATCCTCCTTCCGGATGCCGATTTCATACCAGATGCTCTTATGTAAAAACTGTATGTAAGGAAAAAGAGCCGGAACTGAAATGTTTCGAAAATAATCATTATGTAGCCTGTCACTTATTTTTTTAGATGATTAGATAAAATTAATACTTATATTTTTACTAATTATTCACATTAATTTCTTTTATATGAATGATTGATTATGATTATTTTTCCTTTCTAATTCCTTCAGGAAAATAAACCTAATCCTTCCCCTAACCCCGATACGAAGGATAGTTTTTGCATTTTTAGTAAAAAAATGGTATAATGTCAAAAAATAAAAAGATAGGAAGTGAGTAACGGGTTTAAAAAATCCAAAATAATGTTTAAAATCGGTGATAAAGTATCTCATCCTTCCTTTGGGGTTGGAGACATTGAAAAGATAGAAGAAAAGAAAGTATTGGGGCAAAAAGAAAAATACTATATTCTAAAATTAATGGTAAACGAAATGACGTTAATGGTTCCAATAAATAAAGCTGAAGAAATTGGCTTAAGGTATATTATTGACCCTGAAACTGTACCAGACGTTTTAAACGTGTTAAGCGATAGAATAGACGATGAAATGCATGAAAATTATAAGCAGAGGATAAGATCTCAAACAGAAATGGTTGATAGTGGAGATATCTTAAAAGTAGCTCAGGTAGTAAAAAATTATACTCATCGAGGTACTGAAGAAAAATTATCTTCCACAGAGCGAGGATTATTCGAGAGAGCTCGCAAGATATTAGTAGGTGAAATTAGTGTTGCTTGCAATATTGAAAAAAATAAAGCAAAATATATAATTAAAGAAGCAGTTAGCAAAAGTGAAAAAAAAGAGCAGACAAAAAGTCATTGAAAAAATCAAATTGCTAAAAATTTAAGATTAAATGAAAAAAAAATAGAGCCCATGGTTTTCCATGGGCTCTATTTATAGAAAATATAACAAAAAGGAGAAACATTTATCATGGCCATGATTATTGATGGAAGAAGAATAGCTAAAGAGATTAATGAATCTTTAAAGGCAAAGGTAGAAAATTTTATCAATAAATATAAAATAACTCCTAAATTAGCAGTAGTCATTGCAGGAGGAGACCCGGCATCCTTATTTTATGTAAAGATGATTGCTAAATCCTGCGAAAGAGCTTCTATTGACTTTGAAAAACATAGTTTGCCTTCCGAAACTAGCGAAGAAGAACTCTTAAAACTCATAGACAATTTGAATAAGAATAAAAAAGTAAGTGGTATTATAGTGCAAGTACCCCTTCCCAAGCATATAAACCAGGAACGGATCCAGGAAGCAGTAAACCCTTCCAAAGATGTAGATTGTTTTAACCCTATAAATATGGGAAGACTGGCTTTAGGTAAACCGGAGTTTTTACCTTGCACGCCTTATGCAGTATATGAATTAATGAAGAGAGAAAATATTGTTGTAGAAGGAAAACATACCGTTATCGTAGGAAGGAGTAATATTGTAGGAAGACCAATGGCTCTCATACTTCTCCAGAAAAAGCAGTATGCCAATGCTACTCTTACTATCTGTCATTCTCGAACCAATGATTTAAGCTACTTTACTCGTCAAGCAGATATTCTAATTGCTGCAGTAGGAAAACCAGAGATAATTATACGGGATATGGTAAAAGAGGGAGTAATAATTATAGATGTGGGGACTAATGAGGTAGGGGGAAAGTTGGTGGGGGATGTAGCTTACGAGGAAGTCTTGGATAAAGCATCTATCATTACCCCGGTTCCCGGAGGAGTAGGGCCGATAACTAATGTTATGCTGATGCAGAACACTTTAAAAGCAGCGGGACATTTAGTGGTTAGTGAATAACCCTAGCGTGAAGCGTATAGCGTTTAGCGTATAGGTGCGGGTAATAAGTGTAAGGAAAATATAAAATACAAGACATATTAGTCGTTAGTATATCGTATTGCGTATCGAGTATCGCGTGAAGAAAATCATAAGCCAGGAGTAGGGGCACGATGTATCGTGCCCAAAGTAGGACGGGCGTTCCCCGTTTTCACGAGGACAAGCTCGACTGTCCTATTTTTTCATTCTTTTTATCTTTTCAATATTTATCATTAAGGCGGCGATGTCTGAAGGGGTTATTCCGGGGATTCTTTTAGCCTGGCCCAAAGAAATTGGCTGTACTTCTAGAAATCTCTCCTTGCCTTCATGGGATATACCATGCATATTAAAAAAATCGATATTTTTAGGTATTTTATAATTCTCTAATTTCTTAAATCTTTTTACCTGAATCTCTTGTCGTTTAATATATCCTGCGTATTTTATTTGAATTTCAACTTGCTCGGTTACTTCGGCAGGCAATTCTGGTCTGTTAGGATCGATAGAAGTAGTTTGATTGTAAGTTACCTCAGGTCTGGTAAGCAAAGCAGCTAAATTTGTTGCCTCAGATAGAGGGGTAGTGCCCAATTTATTTAGTAATTCATTTACTTTCTGGGTGCTATGAATTATTACTTCCTTTAATCTTTCCTTTTCTTGTTCAACCAGTGTTTTTTTCTTCAGAAATTTTTTATATCTTTGTTCTGAGATTAACCCCATCTTATATCCATAAGGAGTAAGTCTTAAATCAGCATTATCCTGTCTTAATAAAAGTCTATATTCAGCCAGTCCGGTTCTTAAACGGTACGGCTCAGTCACGCTTTTTGTAACTAAATCATCTAACTCTACAGCAATATAAGCTTCTGAGCGGTCCAGGATTAAGGGCTTCTTATTGCGTGACAGCTGTACGGCATTTATGCCCGCCAGCAATCCTTGTTCAGCTGCCTCTTCATATCCCGAGGTTCCATTAACCTGTCCGGCTAAAAATAATCCTTTAATTTCTTTGGTTTCTAAAGAGTATTTTAATTGATTAGGATATATGATGTCATATTCAATAGCATATCCATAGCGGATAATCTTACAATTTTCCAAGCCTTCAATAGTGTGCAAAGCTTCCTGCTGGGCATCAGCAGGTAGACTGGTAAAAAATCCCTGTAAATATATTTCTTCAGTATTATATCCCTCTGGTTCTAAGAATATCTGATGAGATTCTTTTTCGGGGAACCTAATTATCTTATTTTCTATAGAGGGACAATATCTGATAGCTGCACTTTGGATGGTACCATTAGAGAGGGGCACTCTATGGATATTATCTTGGATTATCTGATGAGTTTTCTGATTGGTGCGGGTCATAAATACCGAAAAATCCTTATATATCTTCACTTTGTTTTCA
>JAKLPU010000061.1:0-10416 GCA_022013755.1 Candidatus Atribacteria bacterium
CCGAAGAGTTAAAAACACAAAATGAGAGATTAAAATTAGCGAAAGCAAAATATGGAGAGGAAACAATTTCTCCTTTTAAGTTTTTAGATATATAGAATTAATTAATAATAGATTTTGGTATTTTAAAAACAACTACTAAAAAATAAATTTAAATAAAAGGAGGCGGAGAAATCCACCCCTTTCAAAAACTAACTGCTCATCTTTACTTTTGTCTCCATATCATATTACTTCTAATCATTTCGAAAAATATTCAAAAAAACTTTGGCAGCGTATACAATTTTGGTTGCTACTTAGTTCTTTATTAACACTTAATTCTTTTAGAAACTGATAAATAATAGCAGTATTGTGGAGAGTGTTGGCAACCTGAAAGGTTGTCCAAGCAATGAGGGTAATTCTGAAGGAGCTATCTACATTACGTCACTATCCACAACCAGTTCTTTTATAAAAAATTTAATCATTTTAGACCTAATTCTGCAACTTTTGGTATTGGAGATTACTACAGAAAATATAACGTTTTTTGCATAATGGATCTTCCTTAGCGTGTTGAACACGCTAATATAATAAAGTCTATTCTGCAACACTAATTAATATAAGCGTTTTAAGAGTATTTTATCAAAGAACAGCAACCATTTTTGTATACGCTGTGAAAACTTTAAATTATTTTTAAAAAAAAGAAGGATTTTTTGAGCACCGTGTGGTATATTAAAAATAGTTAATTGGGTCACCCAGTCACCCAATCACTTAGCGAAAAGAGGTAGATATGAAATTTAGAGAAATTACTCCTGTTCGTTTATATGAAAGCGTAATAGAACAGATTATGAATTTAATTAAAAAAAGCGAACTAAAACCCGGAGACAAACTTCCTCCGGAGAGAGAACTGGCTGAAAAATTATCTATAAGTAGGGGCTCTTTGCGAGAGGCTTTTAGGGTTTTAGAATCACGAGGCTTGATCAAAAGTAAACCCGGTGGAGGAAGATATCTTCGAGAGATAAGAAAAAATGGCTATAGTAATACAGAAAATATTATCTTAAGTTTAGAAAAATCTTCTATTTTATAGCTTTTAGAAGCGAGAGAGATTTTTGAGGTAAAAATTGCTGAGGTTGCTGCTCAGAAAGCCACTCCCGAAGATATAGAATTAATTGAAGAGGCTTTAAATAAAATAAATGAGGAAGAAGAACTAAAGCATGGCAAAGAAACGGAATCAGATACCGAATTCCATTTAGCAATAGCCAGAGCATCTCGTAACTTTGTTTTTGTAAATATAATAAAATTACACTTAGATCTGCTAAAAGAGACTAGAGGAAAGACCTGGAAAATAACAGGAAGACGAGAAAAACAATATCAAGAACACCAGGCAATATTGCAGGCTATTAAAGAACATGATGCTAAAAAAGCCGGAGAAACTATGCTGAAACATTTAAAGAATGTAAGAGAAGTTTTGGTGAAGATATAAAATTAGATCGAAAATTATATTAAGAATTGGAAAAAGTAGAACAAAGATTAGGATATTAAAAGAATATTATTTAGTAAAATTGAGGAGATATATATAATGAAAGAGATAAGAGTTCTATCACCCGTAGGGATGTTAGGATATGGTTTCCCAGTAGAATCTTTTCAGAAAGGTTTAGAAAAGAAACCTCATGTTATTGCTGCCGATGCGGGTTCCACGGATGCCGGTCCCCATAAATTAGGAGCAGGAGTGGGTATCGTAAGCAAAGAAGCAACCAAAAAAGACCTTACTTTAATGCTAACAGCCGGATGTGAGAATAAAATACCGGTTATTATTGGTTCTGCCGGAGGTTCCGGAGCCGAAGTTCATCTTAATTGGACCTCAGAAATAGTAAAAGAAATTGCCAAAGAGAAAAACCTACACTTTAAGATGGCCTTGATTCATGCCGAAGTTGAAAAGGATTATCTTAAAAAGAAGTTAGCTGAAGGGAAGATAAAACCTTTAGGCCCCGTCCCTGAATTAACTTCTAAAGATATAGAAGAAGCTACTCGAATTGTGGCGGTAATGGGTACACACTCTCATATAAAAGCCTTAGAGATGGGGGCAGAGGTTATTATTGCCGGTCGTTCCAATGACCCCGCTATGTTTGCTGCCTTACCCATTAAAGAGGGTTATGACCCGGGACTGGCTTTGCATATGGGAAAGATTTTAGAGTGTGGGGCTATGGCGTCCACCCCGGGGACCACCTCTGATTGCATGATGGCATATTTAAGAGAGGATTGTTTTATAGTAGAACCGACTAATCCCCTGCGAAAATGTATCCCCAGCACAGTAGCTGCCCACACTTTATATGAAAAATCGAGCCCCTTGCATATTATTGGCCCGGAAGGAGTAGTTGATGTTACCGGATGTAAATTCGAACAATATAGCGAAAGGGCAGTAAAAGTATCGGGCTCCAAACTAAGGAAGAGCGAAACTATTAATATAAAATTAGAAGGGGCAAGCAAAGTAGCTAATCGAACTATATGTATCGCCGGATTGAGAGACCCAATTATGATTAAACAGATTGATGAATGTGAAAAACATGTCCGTGACACTGTTCTTTCTTACTTTAATAATGTTTCTCCGGAAGATTACAGTTTAATCTTTCATATTTATGGAAAAAACGGAGTCATGGGAGAGTTAGAACCCCGAAAAGAGATTACTTCTCATGAACTTTGTCTGATCCTGGAAGTCGTGGCTAAAGAGCAGGAGATGGCCAATACTATTTGCGCCTTTGCTCGTTCCACTTTAATGCATTATTCTTATAAGGGGCGTATTGCTACTGCCGGTAATTTAGCTTTTCCCTATGCTCCTTCAGATATACCTACCGGAGCGGTGTATAAATTTAATATTCATCACTTAGTAGAAGTCGATGATCCCGATGAACTTTTTTCTATAGAAATAGTGGAACTTTAAAATAATAAGGAATTCAAAAAGGAGAATACAAAAATGACTAAAGAAGTTTCTATTATAGATTTAGCAAGCGTAATCAGAAGTAAAAATGCCGGTCCCTTTGAGTTGACCTTTGATATAATTTTTAAAGATAAAGAGACTTACGAAAAGGTTAAAAAAACCAAAATAATTACCAAAGAACTTATTGCCAAACTCTACCATGTTCCTATTGAAAAAGTTCTTTATTTTGTAGAATTTGACCCGGCTAATGCTATAAAGGCAACTATTGTAAGACCGGTGGATTCAGGAAGCATCGGAGAGACCGATGTTTATGGTGCCCAACAACACGCCCCTCTTTTAGATATCAAAATACCTTTTGAGGAATGAGGAGAATAAAATGAAAGAAGATCTATTAAAATTTATTCCGGAATTTAATTTAATCGAAGATTCAGATTTAAAGGAAAAGGTTTTGAAAGTCTGGGAAATTGCTCTTACTGCTGGGGGATGGAAAGTGAGTGACCTGCAAAGAATGCCTTTTACACTATTAATAGACCCCTGTCCTTGCAGTATAATCGAACATATTAGGGGAGTAGTAAATGTTTCGATAGGGGCTGCGAAAGCTCTTCAAAATGTCTATAAAGGCAAAGTGAAAATAAATGAAGATTATCTTATTGCCGGAGCATTGCTTCACGATATTGGAAAGTTAGTAGAATATAAAGAGGAGAATGGAAAATTTATTCAGAGTAATTTGGGAAGGCTGGTACGTCACCCTATCTCCGGAGTTGGCCTTTGTTACAGTCAGGGCATTCCGGAAGAAGTAATGCATATTATTGCCTCTCATTCCTGGGAAGGAGATCGTTCCAAGAGAACCCCGGAAGCCATTATTGTCCACCATGCTGATTTTACTAACTTCGAACAATTTAAATAGGACACAGATTACACAGATAAATCGGCGTAATCATATTATAATCAGAGTAATCTGTGCATAATTAATCAGCGTAATCATCTTCTAATCGCTGTAATCATATTAAGGAGGGTAAAGATGGGTAAAACCTTTGCAGAGAAGATATTAGCCCTTAAATCGGGCAAAAAAAGTGTAGTTACCGGAGAAATTGTAACCGTTTCCCCGGATATAGTAATGTCTCACGATAATACTGCCGCTATAGCTAAAAAATTCAAACAAATTGGAATTAATAAAGTAAAATATCCTGAAAAAATAGTAATACCTCTGGATCATTGTGTTCCAGCGGCAACAGAGAAATATGCTGCCAATCACAAAGAGATAAGAGAGTTTGTCCAGGAACAGAAAATTGAAAATTTTTATGATATTAATACCGGGGTCTGCCATCAGATTTTACCGGAAAAAGGTCATGTGCTTCCAGGAAGTCTAATTTTAGGAGCAGATTCCCATACTACTACTTACGGGGCATTTGGTGCCTTTTCAACTGGTATAGGGAGAAGTGAAGTAGCTTCCATCTGGGCTGCAGATGAAATCTGGCTTAGAGTTCCGGAGACCATCAAGATAAATATTGAGGGAGATATCCCTCCCGGAATATACCCCAAGGACATAATTCTCCACATTGTTGGAGATTTGGGTGCGGATGGAGCGCTGTATAGAGCAGTAGAATTTAGTGGAAAAGTAATTAGAAAAATGGATATTAGTGGCAGGATGACTTTATGTAATATGGCAGTAGAGATGGGAGCTAAAAATGGCTATGTGCAACCAGATGAAAAGACTATAGAGTGGCTTAGTTCGAGAACCAATAAGAAATATAGAGTAATAAAGTCAGATGCTGATGCTAAATTTGAGAAGATTATTAATTACGATATAAGTAAATTAGAACCTCAAATTGCCTGCCCCCATACTGTGGATAATGTAAGACCTGTCTCAAAGGTAGTAGGGACGAAGATTAATCAGGCATTGATTGGGACTTGCACCAACGGAAGGATAGAAGATTTAAAAATTGCCAGTGAAATTCTTAAAGGCAAGAGAATTTCCAATAAAGTAAGATTGCTTATTTTTCCGGCATCGATGGAGGTTTATACTGAAGCGATGGAATTAGGAATTCTTCGAGAATTAGTTAGAAGCGGGGCAGTGATAATGAATCCGGGATGTGGACCCTGTTTAGGTGCTCACGAAGGAGCCTTAGCCCCGGGAGAAGTTTGTTTGAGTACGGCTAATAGAAATTTTAAAGGGAGAATGGGGTGCAAGGAGGCAGAAATTTACCTTGCCAGTCCGGCAACTGTAGCGGTTTCTTCCCTCTATGGTGAGATTACTGATGTAAGGGGGAATTTAAAATGAGTATTAAAGGGAAAGTATGGAAATATGGTGATGATGTAAATACCGATGTTATCTTTCCGGGTAAATATACTTATACTATAACTGACCCCAAAGAGATGGCTCTTCATGCCTTAGAAGACCTTGATTCGAAGTTTGCTAAAGAAGTGAAAAAGGAAGATATTATTGTCGCGGGAAGGAACTTTGGCTGTGGTAGTTCTCGGGAACAAGCCGCAACCTGTCTTAAATATGCTGGTGTAGGGGTAATTGTGGCCAAGTCATTTTCCAGAATTTTTTTTAGAAATGCAATTAACCAGGGGCTTCCACTGGTTCAGTGTAAAGAAGCAGTAGAGAATATATCCTCAGGTGAGACAATCGCCATTGATTTTGAAAAAGGTGAATTATCTTGTAAAAAGGGAGTTTTTAAATTTCCTCCTTTACCGGAATCTGTTTTGGGTATTCTTAAAGACGGAGGGCTTATTCCTCATATTAAAAAAATATTGAAAATAGAGAAAGGAGAATAATTATGGCAAAATATAAGATAGCCTGGCTGCCAGGCGATGGAATAGGCAATGATGTGATGGAGGCTGCAAAGATTGTATTGGATGAATTAAAACTTGATGCGGAATATATTCATGGTGATGTGGGTTGGGAATTTTGGAAAAAAGAAGGGAACCCTTTACCTGATAGAACCATAAAAATTTTCAAAGAGACTGATTGTTGTCTTTTTGGGGCAATAACCTCTAAACCTAAAGAAGAAGCAGAAAAGGAACTTGCTTCCGAGCTTAAAGGAAAAGGCTATGTTTATTCGAGTCCTATTGTAAGATTGCGCCAGGAATTTAAGTTACACACTAATCTGAGACCGTGCAAGGCCTACAAAGGAAACCCGCTTAATTATAGAGATGATATAAATTTAGTAGTTTTTCGAGAGAATACCGAAGGGTTATATAGTGGAGTGGAATTTCATCCTCTACCCGGTGATTTAATGGAATCACTCTTAAAAAATCACCCCAAGATGAAAAGATTTAAAGATACTCCTTTAGAAGATATTGCTCTATCCTGCCGAATTTTTACCAGAAAAGCTTGCCAATCAATTGTTCGTCAAGCCTTCGAATATGCTAAAAAATTTAAAAGGAATTCAGTTACAATTGTGGAAAAACCTAATGTAATCAGAGAAACCAGTGGGCTGATGATAAGAGAAGCCCGCAAGATTGCTCAAGAATATCCCGGGATTGAATTGTGGGAAACTAATGTAGATGCGATGTGTATGTGGTTGGTTAAGAATCCTCAAAATTATAGTGTCCTGGTTTCTTCTAATATGTTCGGAGATATAGTTTCTGATCTCTGTGCTCAATTAATAGGTGGTTTAGGGTTTGCCTCCAGTGCCAATATCGGAGATGATTATGCCCTCTTTGAACCGACTCATGGTTCTGCCCCCAAGTACGCAGGACAATACAAAGTAAATCCCATGGCGATGCTTTTAACGGTTAAGTTAATGTTGGATTATTTAGAGGAAAAAGAATTAGCTCAAAGATTAGAGAATGCTATTGCCCGGGTTATTGAGGAAGGAAAAGTTAGAACCTATGATTTAGGTGGGACAGCTTCAACTTTAGATGTGGCTAGAGAAGTAGCCAGGAAAGTGGTCAGTAATGAGTAATTAGTAATGAGTAATAAGATGCGGGTTACAAGTTAATAGTTAAAGATCCAGAAGCCAGAATTCAGGAGCCAGAAGTAGGGGCGTATTGCATATGCCCTCATAGTTAACTAACTAACCAAATTAAAAGGAAGGAGAAAAATGGAGACTATAAGCCAAAGATGGGCTAAGTTTGCGCTGGAATTAAAGTATGAAAATATTCCTTCTGTAGCTTTAAAGGAAGCTAAACGATTTCTTTTAGATAGTGTAGGTTGTGCTTTTTCTGCTCTCGATAATAAAGATACCAAAGCAGCTTATAATTACATTCGAGATTTAGGGGGAAAAGAACAGGCTACTATTATTGGCTGGGGAGAAAAAACTAATTTACCACTTGCTACCTTGATGAATTCCTTACTAATTAGAGCATTAGATTATAATGATATCTACTGGGAACAGGACCCCTCTCATCCTTCAGATATTAGTCCTGCCGTGCTCAGTACCGGAGAATTTATGAAGAAAAATGGGAAAGAGGTACTGGTTGGGATAATAATTGCCTATGAATTAGAGATGCGTTTATGCCTGGCTGCTTTTCCGGGAGTTCGGGAGATAGGCTGGCATCATGCAACCTTAACTCAATTTGTAAGCCCGGTAGTGGCTGGAAAGATGTTGGGCTTAAGTGAAAAGGAGATAGTTGCTGCCATAGGTATTAGTGGTTCTTCTCATTTAACTTTAGGGGGAGTAGTAGCTGGGCACCTCACTAATATGAAAAATGCTGCCGATTCCTTCGCAGTTGAAGCAGGAGTGCGGGCTGCCTTACTGGCCAGTAAAGGATTTACCGGCCCGGTTGAAGTATTTGAAGGTAAAGAAGGATTGTTTGAGGTGTTGGATAAAGTAAAATGGAATAAGGATGTTTTAACCAAAGGATTGGGAGAGGAATTTTTAATTAATCAATGTGGCTATAAAGCATTTCCTACCGAAGCTCTAACTCATCAACCGATTACCGCTGCCATAGAAGTAATGAAAGAAAACAATCTTGATCCTAAAGAAATAAAAGAAGTTTTAGTAGAGACTACGACTCGGGGAGCGGATATTCTATCTGATCCCAGTAAATATAAACCAACTACTAAAGAGACAGCTGACCATTCTCTCCCTTATTGCATAGCGGTGGCAGTTGCTAAAGGAAATGTTCTGCCTTCTGATTTTAAAGAAGATGCTTTACGAGACCCCTTTGTCTGGGCATTGCTCGATAAAATTAAGGTGGTGGCAAATCCTGAAATTGACGATCTATTTCCCAAAGTAAAACGAGCTATTGTTACTATTAAAACTTCAAAAGGGGAATTTAAAAAACAGGAAGATTTTGCTAAAGGCCAACCGGAGCGGCTTTTAAGCGAAGAAGAACTCATCTCTAAGTTTAAAGCTAACTCGGAGAAAAAGATTTCTTCTTCCAGAATGGAGAACATTATTAAAACTACTCAAGAATTAGAGAATATCAATGAAATCGGAAAATATATGGAACTTTTGGTAAGTGATAAATAAAAAGAGTAATTTTAGAATAATTTTGTTAAATTTATAAAAAATATATAATTCGAAGAAATAGCTTGTGAAGAGAAGATAATACTGAAAGAAAATGAAAAAAGAAAAGGAGGTGATTAGATAATTATCTAAAAATTAATATTAGCTTGCATTTAAAAATGTGAGGTAGAGGAGCGGATAATAATAAGTAAAGATAAAGTCTTATAATTTATCTCGAAAGGTGTTTCCGCCGAAGCGAAAAAATGGTCTAAAATCTTTTTCTGCTGGGCTTATAGTAAATAACTATAAGACTGTCATCGAATCTGTCCCCGGATTCAGATGGAGCGCTACCCCAAAGGTAGAGTGCTTCATTTAAGTTTGGAAAAAATAAAATATCAGACAGTTACTGAAGACTCTATCATTAATTGTCTTTTTATTTGACATAAAAAATTAATAAAGGATGGTGAATTAGATGACAGTAAAAGCAAATGAAGTTTTTAATGTTTTAAGAAAGAGTATTCTTGTTGATGGGTTTGATATAGTTATAGATATGGAAAAAAGTGAGGGTTCGTATATTATAGATGCGAGAAATGGAAGGAAATTTTTGGATTTTTATACATTTTTTGCTTCTTCTCCTCTTGGAATGAATCATCCAAAATTAGCAAATGAAAAATTTAAAGAAAGAGTATTTAGGTCTGCGGTTAATAAAATTGCAAATGCCGATATTTACACCATAGAATTTGCAGAGTGGGTAAACGCTGTAAAAAATATTGCAATGCCAGACTATCTACCTCATCTTTTTCAGATATCCGGGGGAGCGTTAGCGGTGGAAAGTGCACTGAAAGTAGCTTTTGATTGGAAAATAAAAAAGAATTTCAAGAAAGGACTTGAAGCAATAAAAGGGCAAAAAGTTTTACATTTTGATAACGCCTTTCATGGAAGAACGGGATATACTATGTCTCTAACTCATACAGTAGACCCCAGAAAATATCAGTTTTTCCCAAAATTTAATTGGCCCAGGGTTGACCCTCCCATAGTAAAATTTCCCATAGAAGAGAATTTAGCTGAAATTGAAAAAACAGAAGCAAAAACCCTTAATAAGATTTATAGTATATTAGAGAAGGATCATGAAGATATAGCAGCATTGATTATGGAGCCCATACAGGGTGAAGGGGGAGACAACTTTTTCAGAAAAGAGTTCTTTCAAGAATTAAGAAAAATATGCGATGACTATGATATTTTATTAATATTTGATGAAGTTCAAACTGGAATGGGAATTACCGGAAAGTGGTGGGCGCATCAACATTTCGATGTCAAACCAGACATAATGGCTTTTGGTAAAAAGATGCAGATTTGCGGCATAATGGCTGGAAAAAGAATTGATGAAGTTGAAAACAACGCTTTTGTAGAATCTAGTAGAATAAACTCTACATTTGGTGGGAATATTGTAGATATGGTCAGAGCAACTCGGATTTTAGAAATTATTAAAGAGGATAACCTGATAAAAAATGCGAGAATTAAAGGAGAAAAAATAAAAAAGATTCTTCAAGATATCCAGAAAGACTTTCCGGATTTAATCTCCAATGCAAGGGGACTGGGGTTAATGTGTTCTTTTGACCTGCCAAATACTAAAATTAGAGATGAATTTAAGAAGAGATGTTTTGAAGACAATATGCTTATTCTTCCTTGCGGGAAGAAAAGTATTAGGTTTAGACCTATACTCTGCATAGAAGATAGAGAATTGGAATTAGCTGATGAAAAGATAAGGCTTGTCCTTAAAAAGATGAGATGAAAGGAGTGAATTAAAATGAGAAACTATAAAGAAATACCTCTTTGGGCTAATATATCTCCGGAAGAATGGAATGATTGGAAATGGCAGCTTGATAATAGAATAATGTCTGTGGATAATTTATCCCATGTAGTAAATCTGAGATCTAAGGAAATAAAAGAGATGAAAGAATGGGAAAAATATCTTAGGATAGCCATAACGCCTTATTATGCAACCTTGATAGATCCTGATGATAGAGAAGACCCTTGTTGGAAAAGAGCAATTGCCACAGCAAAAGAAATAGAAGTTAGCAAGGAGGACATGGAAGATCCTCTTCATGA
>JAKLPU010000062.1:0-10282 GCA_022013755.1 Candidatus Atribacteria bacterium
CAGATGAATTGGCGGGTAAAATAATTGTTGGGGAATATATAGATAAAAAAGTTGATGGGTATATTAGGCGTTATAAAGAAGTTCAAAAAAGGGCATCCAATCAATTTGGCTTATTCTCAAAGGAGTAAAAAATATGGAGAAAAAACAGTATGAAATTATTTTGAGTGGTGTAGGTGGTCAAGGTACAGTCTCAAGTGGTGCTATTTTAGGGGAAGCAGCCAGTTCTTATGATAATAAATTTGCGGTTATGACTTGCACCTACGGGACAGAAGCCCGGGGCACTTTTGCGAAATCAGATATATTAATTAGTGATAATTTTGTTGCTTATTACGAAGCTTTATATCCAGATATTATTTTGGTTCTTTCTAATAAAGCTTACCCCAAGATTAAAAGCAGGATAATCAAAAAGACTATGGTAGTAATTAATTCCAATGAAGTAACAGATTACGATCGAGAATTAGGGCAAGTCTACTCTTTCCCCTTTTCCGAGATGGCTTTTAAGATTGGCTCCTTGCAGGTAGTTAATATAATTGCTTTAGGGTTTATCGTGGGAAAAACTAAAATAGTTAAGAAAGAAGCTTTGATAAAAGCAATAAAAAATAGATATCCTAGCAAAAAAGAAGCAGCAGTTAATATGAAAGCAATTGAGGAAGGATTTAAATTAGTATAATTTCTTTCTGCTGGGAAAAATAGATTCTGAAATGAAAAACTATACTGTTAATATTTAAATAAAGAATTTTTAAAGGAAGGTAGTAGTGTGAAAGCAATAGTATTGGGTTGTGGATTAATAGGTGAATTAATCGCTAAAGATTTAGCTAAAGATGAAAATTTTCAGGTAACTGCAGCGGATATTGATGAAGGAAGATTAAACAAATTACTTAAAGAAACGGGAATAGGCGGTATAAAAGCAGATTTATCTGATTCGAGAGTTATTAAAAAGATAGTCGCTGAACAAGATATAGTAATCGGAGCAGTTCCCGGTTTTTTAGGATTTAATATGCTACGGTCAGTTATTGAAACCAGTAAGAATATAGTTGATATATCTTTTATGGCTGAAGATCCTTTGAGTTTGGATGAACTTGCCAAAAAGAAAGGGGTTACCGCCGTGGTGGATATGGGAGTAGCTCCGGGTATGAGTCACATGATTGTAGGTTATGTCGATAGCTTGATGGATGAAACCAAAAGTGCTACTATTTTAGTAGGAGGTCTTCCGGTGATAAGGGAATGGCCTTATGAATATAAGATTGCCTGGTCTCCTAAAGATGTTATAGAAGAATATATAAGACCGGCAAGATTAATAGAATGCGGAAAAATTGTGGAAAAGCCTGCACTTTCTGATCTTGAATTGGTTGATTTACCCCAGATTGGTACTTTAGAAGCTTTTAATACCGATGGACTTCGTAGTCTGCTTTATACTATTAAAATCCCTTCTATGAAAGAGAAGACTTTACGTTATCCGGGTTATGCTGAAAAGATGCGGATGTTAAGGGAGACCGGATTTTTTAGTGATACACCTATTGAAGTAAGGGGAGTAAAAGTTAAACCTATAGATCTTACCTCCAAATTACTCTTTCCTAAGTGGGAATTAAAAGAGGGAGAAGAAGAATTAACAGTAATGAGAGTGATAGTTCAGGGCAAAAAAGATGAAAAAATTCTGCGTTATACTTACGACTTGATAGATTATTACGATAAAGAAGAGAAAGCTACTTCTATGTCTCGCGCTACCGGGTTTCCCTGTGCGATTATGGCCCGGTTGGTTGCCCAAGGAGAATTCCAATATCTGGGAGTCTGTCCCCCAGAATATATAGGAAGAGAACACGAAGTATATCAAAAAGTAATGAAAGAGTTAGAAAAAAGAAATATATTTTACAAAGAAAGTATAGAAGAAATATAATCTAATTAATTGGTAAATTAATAAGAAGGAAGTGGTTGAATATTCAAAGAAAATTGATATAATTATATTAATAAATTAGTATTGACTTACACTAATACAAGTGTGAGGTAGAGGTGCGGACAATAATAAGTAAAGATGAAGGATTAAAATTCATCTTGAAAGGTATTTCCGCCGAAGTAAAAGGATTATATAAAAAATCTTTTTACTGGGCTTACAGTGAACAACTGTAAGACTGTCATCAAATCTATTTCCGGATTTAGATGGAGCGCTACCCTCAGATGGAGCGCTTCATTTAAAAAGGGGAAAATAATAGGCAATTAATGAAGGCTCTATCATTAATTGCCTATTTTATTTGGTAGATTTTTTATTAGCAAATATCGTCTTAAAACTAACTAATCACTAAACAGTTAACTGGATTACATAGAAATTTCCTTTTTTCGTAGGGGCCAGCCCTCGTGAAAACGGAGGTCCGATTCATCGAACCTGCAATGAGAACAGGTCGGATAAATCCGACCCCCTACTTTAAAAGTAATACTTTATACGAAAAGGTTTTGAGTTTTGAACTAACGACTAACTAACGACTATTCACTATCGACTAATTTAATAGCTAAGTAACCAAAGAAGGAGGAAAAGAATATGAAGGTTTTGGTTTTTGGAGGTTCGGGAAAGATGGGCTCTGCTGTTGCCTGGGATTTAGCCAAAAATAGCAAAGTTGGAGAAGTAGGGATTATAGGAATTACCGGCAGGAGAGAGAATGCACTGGAAAAAACTAAAAAATGGATAAATAGCGATAAGATAGTGCTCCATACTGTCGATGTTAATAATCGCAAAGAGACTATGAAATTAATGAAACAATATGATGTGGGCGCTATTACTTTACCTGATAGGAAATGTAGTTATAAAGTGGTGGATATGGCTATTGAGTCCGGGCTTAATATAGTAGACATTTTAGAAGAATATCATAGGAAACCGGATAAATATGAGGTTGAGGGTTTAGAAATTCCCAATGGAATGACCTTGGATGAATATGGAGAATCTCTTCACCAAAAAGCAATAAAAAATGGAGTAACCTTTATTGATGGAATGGGTTTTGCCCCCGGTTTAACTAATATTACTTTGGGTGAAGGTATTAAGAAAATGGACCAGGCGGATTCAGCTATAGCCAGATGCGGGGGTGTTCCGGCTAAAGAATTTGCTAAAAATCATCCATTGAAATATATGATCACCTGGGCTTTTGAACATGTTTTAAGAGAATATATGGTTAAAGTAGATGTAGTGAAGAACGGTAAAATTGTAGAAGCAAACGCAATGGATGATCTTGAAAAATTTCGATTTAACCAATTAGGAAAAGATGAGGAATTGGTCTGTGCTATTACTCCGGGAATGCCCAGTTTCCTTTATACCCGAACACAACTTAAAGAATGTGCGGAAAAAACCATCCGTTGGCCGGGTCATTGGGAAGGAGCAGGAGTATTAAAAGAATGTGGCATGTTAGATTCTACCCCGATAGAATTTAAAGGAATAAAGATATCCCCTCGTGAATTTTTATCCCATATAATGACTCCCAAGCTTCAGTCCTTGGAAGGTGAAACTGATGTCTGTGTGATGTGGAATACCGTTACCGGGATAAAAGATGGCCATAAGATGAGGATCGATTATTATATGTGGGAAGAGGCAGATACCGAGAATGGTATTTCTGCAATGGGGAGAGTTACCGCTTTCCCAGAAGCTATTGCCACAGTTATGTTAGGAAAAGGGGAGATAACCAAGAAAGGGATAGTAGCCCCCGAAGATGCCATAGAAGGAAAAATCTATGAAAACTTCTTGGAAGAGTTGAAGAGGAGAGAGATAAATATACTTGAGGTTTCTAGGAAGATATAATAAGATAATAGAAGATACTTTAATTGTATAGAAATTTCATTGTTCTGTAGGGGCTTGCCCTCGTGAAAACAACTATTCACTATCGATTAATTTAAAATTTAAATTAAAGGAGACACAATTATATGACCAAATTCATTTCCCTTAAAACCAGTTTACCCGGGCCAAAGTCTCAGGAAATAGCCAAAAGAAGAGAAAAATATATCGCCAAACCTATGGGCAGTTCCCTTTCTCCCTGTTATATTGCCCATGGCGAGGGAGCCTTGGTCACCGATGTAGATGGTAATCAGTTTATCGACCTTACCGGCGGTTGGGGATGTCTGGCCGTAGGGCATACCCATAAGAAAGTGGTAGCCGCAGTTAAAGACCAAGCAGAAAAATATTTACATACCGATTTTACTGCTGTTCCTTATGAATCTCTGGTAGAACTAGCCGAGAAACTGGTAAAGTTAGCTCCCGGGAATACTCCCAAGGCAGCTGCCTTTTTTAACTCCGGTGCAGAAGCAGTAGAAAATGCAGTAAAGATTGCCCGGGCCCATACCAGAAGACCGGCTATCATCGTCTTTGAAAATGCCTTCCATGGCCGCACTCTTCTTACTATGACCATGACTCATAAGGCTATGCCCTATAAGTACCACTTCGGACCCTTTGCCCCTGAAATATACCGACTACCCTTCCCCAGTCCCTCTCATCCTATGGCTAATGAAGATTTTGAAAAGATACTTGTAAATACTGTAACCCCTGACTCTGTTGCTGCTATAGTGATTGAACCTATACAGGGAGAAGGAGGGTTTAATGTCCCCCAGGAGGGATTTTTAGAATACTTAAGAAAATTAACCAATAAATACGGTATGTTACTTGTAACCGATGAGATTCAAAGTGGTATAGGCCGAACCGGAAAGTTTTTTGCCATAGAAAACTGGGATATAGAACCGGATATAATCTGCCTGGCTAAATCTTTAGCTGCGGGCTTACCCCTTTCAGCAGTAATTGCCAAAAAAGAGATTACCGATTCTCTCCCCGGAGGATGTATTGGCGGTACTTATGTGGGTAATCCGGTAGCTTGCCGCGCAGCACTTGAAGTGATAAAGATTATTAAAGAAGAAAATCTATTAGGCAGGGCAGTGAAAATAGGGGAAAAGTTGAAAGAGCGTTTCCTTGAAATGAAAGATAAATATTCTTTAGTAGGAGATGTCCGTGGAATAGGAGCGATGATGGCTATAGAATTGGTAAAAGACCAGAAGACCAAGGAACCGGCTACCCAGGAAACAGCCCAAATTGTTCAGGAATGCATAAAGAACGGAGTATTTATTGCCACTGCCGGAATCAATAAAAACCTTCTTAGGATGTTAGTCTCTTTAGAGATTACTGATGAACAGTTAGATGAAGCATTAGATGTGTTAGAGAGGGCAATGGGTAAAGTTTAATAAAAATTTAAAAAAAATAAATAAAAAAAGAGGAATTTGAAAAGTTTTGTCGAATAGAATAATATTATAGGAGGGATTTTTTTGTGAGTAAAATTAAAGTCATCATAATGGGAGCTGCTGGAAGAGATTTTCATAATTTTAATGTATACTTTAGAAATAATCAAAATTATGAGGTGGTTGCCTTTACAGCTACTCAAATACCTGATATTGCAGGTAGAAAATATCCTGTTGAACTTTCTGGTTCTTTATACCCTGAAGGCATACCTATATATCCAGAAGAAGAATTGCCTGATTTAATTAAAAAAAACCAAATAGATCAGGTAATTTTAGCTTATAGCGATCTTCCTCATCAGTATGTTATGGATAAGGCCTCAATAGTATTAGCTAATGGGTCAGATTTCAGGTTAATGGGGCCTAAAAGTACTATGTTAAAATCTAAACTTCCTGTGGTATCTATTTGCGCAGTTAGGACTGGTTGTGGCAAGAGTCAAACCACTCGCAAAGTAACGGATATATTGAAAAAGAAAGGATATAAAATAGCTGTAATAAGGCATCCTATGCCCTATGGTGATCTTAAAAAACAGATCTGGCAAAGATATGAGACTTATGCTGATTTAGACCGTTATAATTGTACTATTGAAGAGAGAGAAGAATATGAACCTCATCTCGATAGAGGTAATATTCTTTACGCCGGAGTAGATTATCAGGAGATACTAAGAAGAGCTGAGGAAGATGTAGATATAATTGTCTGGGATGGAGGAAATAACGACCTGCCTTTTTATAAACCGGATTTACATATTGTAGTTACTGATCCTCATCGAGCCGGTCATGAAATGACTTATTATCCCGGAGAGGCTAACCTCAGGATGGCGGATGTGGTAGTGATGAACAAAATAGATACTGCTGACTTAGACAAAATAAATCAGCTTAGAGAGAATATTCATAAGCTCGCTCCTAAAGCAATTTTAATCGAAGCTGCTTCCCCGCTTACAGTAGATAATCCCGAACTTATTAGAGGTAAAAAAGTCCTGGTAGTAGAGGATGGCCCTACTTTAACTCATGGTGAAATGAAATATGGCGCAGGGGTGGTAGCTGCTCAAAAATATGGGGCAAAAGAGATTATAGATCCCCGTCCTTATGCCATTGGCACCATTAAAGATACTTATACAAAATATCCCGGGATAGGGACACTGTTACCGGCAATGGGATATGGTAAAAAACAGATTCAGGAACTGGAAGATACTATAAATGCTGTTGATTGTGATATAGTAATTATTGGTACTCCTATTGATTTATCCCGAATTATCAAAATTAACAAGAAATCGATAAGAGTAAAATATGAATTACAAGAAATTGGCAGGCCGAATTTAGAAGAAATCTTGAGCCAAAAAATTAAAGACAGGAGGTGACGTAGAAGGTTTAAAAATGCTTAACAGATTAACTGCAACTAAGTTATAGAAAAAATTTTATTTTTTAAAACAAGGAGGGTGAATTAAAAATGTATCATTGGAACAAGTACAAGAATGCATTATTATTGACTTTGTTAATATTTGTTTTTTTTGCCTTATCTGGGATAGCCTGGGCTGCAGAAGAAGAAACTGCAGCAAGTTATGGTTTTTTATCTCTATTACCACCATTGGTAGCTATTGTTCTTTGTTTTTTAACTAAACAAGTTTTAGCTTCTCTTTTTATCGGTATATGGGTAGGCGCTACCATTCTGACAGGTTGGAATCCCATAGGTGGTGTTACTAAAACCTTAGGTTATATTGTAGAGAATGCAGCTGATAGTTGGAATGCTACCATCTTACTATTTGACTTCGTAATCGGTGGGCTTATCGGTTTAATCTATCTTTCTGGCGGTGCTCAAGCCTTTGTTAAAAGTATAACTGATAAAGTAAAGAGTGCTCGTGGCGGGCAATTTACCGCTTGGCTATTTGGATTAATAATTTTCTTTGATGATTATGCTAATACTGCAATAGTAGGTAATGCCTTTATGCCAGTAACCGATAAATTGGGGATTTCCCGAGAAAAATTTTCTTATATTGTTGATTCAACAGCTGCACCGGTAGCTTCTTTAGCTCTAATTTCTACCTGGGTTGGGTATGAAGTTGGGCTTATTGGTGATGCTATAGAAGGCACTTCAGTATCTTTAACTCCTTACACTATCTTTTTACAATCAATACCTTATCGATTCTACAGTATTTTTGCTATTATATTAGTCCTGGCTATTGCCTTATCTCAAAGAGATTATGGACCTATGTTAAAAGCTGAACATCGAGTAAGAACTACCGGCAAAGTCTTTGCTGATGGAGCAACTCCGCTTTCTGGCGGAAGCAAATTAAAAGTACTAGAAAATGTACCCCAAAAAACTGTAAATATGGTTGTCCCCCTTATAGTCCTGGTAGTAGTTAGTATATTTGGAATGTGGTGGACTGGGGGCGGTACTTCTGCTGAGTCATTTACCGCCGCAATTTCTGATGCTGATGCTATGACTGCTCTTTTATGGGGAGCCGCATTTGCTGTAATCGTAGCCATATTAATGTACAAAGCTCAAGGGATTGGAACCTTAGCTGATATGATGGATGCCTTTATAGATGGAGCTAAGATGATGGTTCTGGCTAACTTAATCTTAATCTCAGCCTGGTCGATAGGTAGTGTTTGTGATGGTATCGGAACTGCTCCTTATGTGGTAAACGCTGCCAAAGGGGTTATTTCCCCGGTTTTACTACCTATGATTATGTTTATAATTTGTAACATTATATCTTTTTCTACCGGTACTTCCTGGGGGACTATGGCTATAGCCATGCCTATTGCTGTTCCTTTGGCCTTAGCTTTGGGTGTACCTTTGCCTTTGGGCATATCTGCCGTATTAACCGGTTCGGTTATGGGAGACCATTGTTCACCACTTTCTGATACTACTATTATGTCTTCGATGTTCTCTGGTTCTGACCATATGGATCACGTTAAGACCCAGATACCTTATGCTCTCACTGCTGCCGGAGTCGCTGCATTAGGTTACATCCTGGCCGGAACTGGTATGTCAGTAGGTTTAGTATTGCCTTTAGGATTAATATTAGTGGTAATTCTACTTTACCTATTTTCATCAATATCCGCAAAATCAGCTGGAATTTCCTTCCCTCTGCCTGAACTTAAGGTGAAGAAAGCAGAAGAAGTTTAAAGCATTTTTAGTTTTGTAATAAATAATTGAAAATGAGGCCATCTTGTCTTGGTTTTAAAAAAGATAAGATGGCTTCATTTAGTGTTATGTGGTAAGATTTAATGAAAACAATTATTACAATTAATATTTTTACAGTTTTATGAATAGACATAGCTTAAATGAAAGCAATTTTTTAAAAGTATATTTTGAAACTTATAATCTTGATATGAATTAACGAAGGAGAAAGAATCAATGTTTAAAGCAAGCAAAGAAAATCAAAAATTATTAACATCTTTTGAATTTGAGCCGGGAAAAGTAGAAAAAGGTTATACTGATAGGCGTTTATACATTAACCTTTCAGAAAATAAAATTGAAGAAAAACCCATCGACCTTCAGGTGAAGGAAACCTTTACCGGGGGACGTGGTTATGGTATATGGTATTTGTGGGATGCTGTTTCCTCAAAGACAAAATGGAATGACCCTGAAAATGAAATAATCTTCTGCACCGGGCCTATTTGCGGGGTTACTCAATATTCTGGTACCGGCAAGACCCACGTAGTAACTCTTTCACCGGAGACCGAAACAGTTAATGATAATAATGTAGGAGGTTATCTTGCTCCTTTTTTAAAATTTTCCGGTTGGGACCTTTTAGAAATTCAAGGCAAAGCCAAAGAAGATGTGATTATTTTTATTGATGGAAATAAAGGAAAAGTTATTATTGAAGAGGTTCCGGGAATAAATTCAGATACTTATTTACTTATCGAAAAACTGACTGAAAGATATGCTGATGATGAAAAAGATAGAAGAAACCTTAGCATTGTTTCTTCCGGAAGAGGAGCAGAAAATACCAATTTAGGAATTTTAAATGTTAGCTGGTATGATGTGCGCCGCAGGAAAGTTCGGATTAAGCAAGCGGGGCGCGGAGGAACAGGAAGTGTCTTTCGGGATAAGAAAATCTTGGCAATTGTTACTAAATATGCCGGGGTAAATGCGAGCTCTAATAATGCAGCTTATCCTGAACTTATTACCAGGGCCGGGCAAAGATTGACTAAAGAAATATTGGGATTAGATCATGTTCAAAATGGAATGCGAGAGATAGGGACGGTTAATTTATTAGACCATATGCAGAATTATAATTGTCTGCCCGTCCATAATTTTAAATTTGGTTCACATCCGGATGCTTTTAAAATAAATGCTAAAATATGGCATCAGCGTATGACCCAGAATCAGGCCGGCGATTCCTGTTGGGTAGGTTGTGCCATGCGTTGTTCCCATGCAGTAGATGGGTTTGAATTAACCACCGGACCTTTAAAAGGGAAAAAAGTCCTGGTGGATGGACCGGAGTATGAAACTACTGCCGGATTTGGAGGAAATTGCGGATGTTTCGACCCTGATTTTATCTTAGAAGCCAATTTTTATTGTGATAATTACGGCATGGATACTATCGGAGTCAGTACCACTATGGCTTTCCTTATGGAGTGTTACGAAAACAATATTATCAATAAAGAAATTACTGAGGGGTTAGAGCTTAATTTTGGAAATGCGAAAGCAGCTTTAGAATTAATTCACCAGATGGCAGAAGGGAAAGGGTTTGGTAAAGTTGCCGGGTTAGGCATCAGACAGATAAAGAAAGTATTAGTAGAAAAATATGGTGCCGATGCAAAATTTTTACAAGATATAGGTATGGAATGTAAAGGGATGGAATTTTCCGAATATGTAACTAAAGAATCTTTGGCCCAGCAGGGAGGATATGGAATTGCCAACAAAGGACCACAACATGATGAGTCCTGGCTTATCTTTATGGATCAGGTAAACAATCAGATTCCTACTTTTAAAGACAAGGCCGAAGCACTCCATTATTTTCCCTTATTCCGAACCTGGTTTTCCATTGTCGGTCTTTGTAAATTGCCCTGGAATGATATTGAG
>JAKLPU010000004.1:0-5788 GCA_022013755.1 Candidatus Atribacteria bacterium
AATCCCCATAAATATTAAACAGGGATATACTTCATGTTTTATTCCCCACGAAATAAAATATAAAAGACCGCCCTCTTCCATTATTCCGGTTATGGGTAAATTTACTAATATTGCTCCAAAGCCGATAGGTACAAGAAGTAAGGGTTCACATTTCTTTACTATGGCAAAATACAATAATACTCCACCCACAATAAGCATTATTATATTACCTATAGTAAGTTCAGCAAATCCCGAAAGAGTAAATAAAGAAAGGACTTTCATTAAAAGACCCATTTAAATTCTCCTTTCTATTCTAACCTATTACCATTAAGACATCGCCAGTATCTACCATATCATTTGCGGCTACATTTATTTTTTTTATGTTTCCAGAAGCATTGGCTATAATTTCATTTTCCATCTTCATTGCTTCTAAGATCAATAAAGCATCTCCATCTTTTACAATATCTCCTTCGGATACCTTTAGTTGAAGTATTTTGCCAGGCATAGGTGCTAATATTTCTTCTCCGGCCACCGCTGCAGTTGGTGCTTTGGTAGGAGCTGAATTAGATGAGGGTTTAGCTACTTTTTGACTTACCGGCTCTTCTTTTACTTTAGTTGCAACCGGTTGAGGAACAGAAATAGTTCCCGCTGATGATCCATTTCCTTCTACTTCTTCTACTTCTACTTCATACACTTTACCGTCTACTTTAATTTGAAATTTTCTCATTTTATTTACTCTTCTCCTTTTTCTTCAATATTAATATTTATTATCTTTTTTCTAACATTAATTCTTGTCTCCCCATGGCAGCCCAGGGAGTAATCAAAGATGTTTGATACTTTTTAATACTCAGTATTTTAAATTTACTTTTCGGTTTTTCTAAACATGTAGCTACCGCTGCAGTAATTAATGCTACTAATTTGCCTTCAACTTCTTCATTTTCTTTTATTGAATTAGTACTGATTACTGGAGGAAAAATTTTGGTTTCTTTAGGTATCTTCTTTGTTTCTTTAATTTTGACGATATTTTTTAACAATACCATAACTAAAGCTAATCCTCCTAGAATTAAAAATACTAAAGTCATATCTATAACTGCCAGTTGTATAGCTCCGTTGATTCCTTCAAACATATTTATTCTATCCTCCTTCTTATTATTAGTCGTTAGTTGGTTAGTTAGTTACCTAGTTAGTTGGTTAAATTAATATCTATCGATAAACTAGCTAACTAATAATTTACACGGTAAACTGTTAAAACGAATAACCAGCTAACTAGTTAACCAGGTAACTAAGTAACTATATACTGTTTAAACTGGAAAATTACCGTGTTTCTTCGCTGGCCTACTTTCTCTTTTTGTAGATAGCATCTCAAAAGTTGTTATAAGGCGAGGTCTGGTTTCCCGAGGGTCAATAACCATATCAACATAACCTCGTTTGGCTGCTTCATAAGGGTTAGAAAATTTTTGTTGAAATTCATCAATCTTCTCTTGGCGTACCTTTTCGGGATTATCTGCTTTTGCTATCTCTTTTCTAAAGATAATATTTGCCGCTCCTTGAGAGCCCATTACGGCAATTTCCGCTGTAGGCCAGGCAATTACCTGATCTGCTTTTAAATCCCTGCTACACATTGCCAGATAAGCCCCTCCATAAGATTTTCGAACTATTAAAGTTACTTTGGGAACAGTAGCTTCAGAATAAGCATATAACAATTTTGCTCCATGTCGGATAATCCCCCCATACTCTTGCGCAGTCCCTGGTAAAAATCCTGGAACGTCTACCAAAGTTAAAATAGGAATATTAAAAGCATCACAAAATCTGATAAAACGAGCAGCTTTATCAGAAGCATCAATATCTAAACAGCCCGCTAAGACTTTTGGCTGGTTAGCGATTATACCTATAGATCGACCATTTAACCTGGCAAATCCGGTAAGTATATTAGTTGCAAAATAAGTATGAGATTCAAAAAAATCTCCCTCATCTATAATGTACCTTATTACATCTCTCATTTCATAAGGTTTGTTTGGATCTGTAGGTACAATGTTTAAAAGAGCCTCTTCCATCCGATTAGGATCATCATTGCATTCCATTTGGGGAGTATTTTCCATATTATTAGAGGGTAAATAACTGATTAATTTTCTTACCATTTGGTAAACTTCTTCTTCGTTCTCAGCAGCAAAATGAGCCACTCCACTCTTCCTATTATGAGTCATAGCTCCCCCTAATTTCTCGGAAGTAACTACTTCTCCGGTAACCGCTCTAATCACATCTGGCCCGGTAATATGCATTATGCTTACATTCTTTACCATAAATACAAAATCCATTATCGCAGGAGAGTAGACTGCACCTCCGGCAGCTGGACCAACAATTATAGAAATTTGAGGAATTACTCCGGAAGCAATAGTATTACGATAAAATATTTGACCATAACCGCTTAGGGAATCTACTCCTTCTTGAATACGAGCTCCACCAGAATCGTTTATCCCGATACATGGTGCACCCATTTTCATAGCCATATCCATTACCTTACATATCTTCTTGGCATGCATCTCTCCCAGTGAACCGCCAATAACAGTAAAATCCTGAGCAAAAACATAAATCAGTCTTCCATTGATAGTTCCATAACCAGTTACAACTCCCTCTCCGGGTGTCTCTACTTTATCCATACCAAAATTGTTACATCTGTGCTCAACTAAAATATCGAGTTCTACAAAGCTATCTTTATCTAAAAGAAGATCGATCCTTTCCCGCGCAGTAAGTTTACCTTTTTCATGTTGAGCTTTTATCCTTTTCTCTCCTCCACCTGCTTTTACTTTTTCTTCTCTTTCTCTTAAATTTTTCATTAATTCATCAATTGATAATTTCATTAATTTATCTTACCACCTTTCTCTGGTCTTTTTATAAGTAATCAAGTATCCAGAATCCAGGAGTCAGGAGTCAGAAGAATTTTTAATACACCTTCTGGCTTCTGGATTCTGACTACTGACTTCTATTTTTTCTATTCATTTCTTTCGCTTAGTTCAATAAGAACACCGTTAGTACTCTTAGGATGTAAAAAGGCTATCTTAGCTCCGCCTGCTCCATACCTCGGCTTTTCGTCAATTAACCTAACTCCTTCCTTTTTTAATTTTTCTAGTGCTTTCTCGATATTATCAACTCTAAAGGCAATATGTTGAAGCCCTTCACCTTTTTTCTCAATAAATCCGGCAATTGGACCCTCGGGTGAAGTGGATTCCAACAGTTCTAATTCACTATCACCTAAAGGCAAAAAAGCAACTTTAACTTTCTGTTCTTCTACAATCTCTTCGCCAGCAACTTTCAACCCCAGTATGTTGCTTAAAAGCTCACTGGTTTTTTTAATACTTCTTACTGCGATTCCAATATGATCAATCTTTTCTATCATTTTTTACACCTCCCTGTGTATAAGAATGCATTAGTATATTTGATAATTTCTCTACCGCAGTATAAGGATCTTCTTCCTTTTTTAATATTTTAGTTACTATCTTATCTAAAAATCCGTTATCAATAAAAGTTGAAAGTATTTCTTTCCATTGTTCCCGAATAAGGTCAAATATCTCTTTTTTAACACTCTCCCGGCGTCTTTGTTCTAATTCTCCACTCTCCTTTAGATATTTGATATGTCGATCAATCTCTTCCAAAAGTTTTTTAATACCAACATTGTCTATAGCTATAGTCTTTAGAACCGGAGGACGCCATCTGCTATTTTGGTTTAAATCTAACATCATTTCTATCTCGGTAGCTAAACGTTCACAACCTTCTTTGTCTGCTTTGTTAATTACAAAAATATTTCCTATTTCTATTATTCCGGCTTTTATAATCTGGACATCGTCTCCCATTCCCGGCATGCTTATCAATACAACTGTATCAGCTACTTTAACTATATCTACTTCCGATTGACCTACGCCCACCGTTTCAATAAATATTATATCCTTACCCAGTGCATCTAATATCCTAACCGTTGCCTGAGTAGCTTGAGAAAGTCCCCCCAGATGCCCTCGAGTACTCATGCTTCTTATAAAAACACCTTTGTCTAAACTAAGATCCTGCATACGAATTCTATCCCCTAACAATGCCCCGCCTGTAAATGGACTGGTAGGATCTATGGCAATGATTCCAACAGTTTTCCCCTGTCCTCGTAATATTTTGGTAATTTTATCAGTGACAGTACTTTTCCCTGAACCGGAAGGGCCGGTTATACCAATTACCAAGGCATTTCCGGTATAATTATAGAGTTTTTTTAAAATCTCTTGAGCTTGGCTAAAGTTATTTTCTACTAAAGTTATTAGTTTAGCAGCTGCTCTGCGATCACCACTGGTTATTTTTTCTACAATTTCCATTTCCATTTAACTTACCCTTTACTCGTATTGCGTATTGCGTATTGCGTATTGCGACTATTTATCTATTGTCAGGGGACAGTCCTTTATTGTCAGGGGACGGTCCTTTGACAAGATTTTAAATTGAGCTATTTTGCCAATTTCGGATTTATCCGCCCCGAGTCGTTTTGGTAATTTTTTTTGCGGGTTCGACGAATCGAACCCCTTGTACGCTAAACGCTGTACGCTCTACGCTATTAATTATTTTACTTTCTCCCGAATAAACTTAATTATATCACGGGTATCAGTCCCCGGGGTGAATATTTCTGCTATACCCACCTTTTTTAATTCAGGAATATCTTCTTCAGGGATTACTCCTCCACCCATAACGACAATATCTTCAATATTATTTTCTTTTAGAAGTTCCATTACTTTAGGGAAAAGATGAGTATGGGCTCCTGATAAAATACTCAATCCAATAACATCTACATCTTCCTGGATAGCAGTTTCCACAATCTGCTCAGGAGTCTGCCGCAATCCAGTATAAATTACTTCCATCCCAGCATCCCTTAAAGCTCTTGCTACAACCTTTGCCCCTCGGTCATGACCATCAAGCCCGGGTTTAGCTATTAATACTCTAATTTTTTTTCCTTCCATTCTTTCATTCCTCCGCTTTTCAAAGCTTTACAGACTCTTTATATTCACCAAAGACACTTCTTAACACATCACAAATTTCACCCAATGTAGCATAAGATTTTACACAATCTAAGATTAAAGGCATTAAATTTGCATCTGTTTTAGCAGCCTTTTCCAATGATTTTAAATTTTCTTTTACTTTATAGTTGTCTCTTTCCTCTTTTAACTTTTTAAGTTCATCAATTTGCTTGCGGCCAACTTCCGGATTAACTTTTAAAAGACCTTTGGGCGAACCTTCTTTTATCTTAAACTTATTAACACCTACTACTATCCTTTTACCCTCTTCTATATCTTTCTGATATTGATAAGCACTATTCTGAATCTCCTGCTGAATAAATCCTTTTTCAATGGCCTGAGGAGAACCGCCCAACTTATCAATTTTTTCAATATACTCCAATGCTTGTTTCTCAATTTCATTAGTTAAGGTTTCTACATAATAGGAACCGGCCAAAGGATCAACTGTTTCTGTTACCCCACTTTCATAAGCTAAAACTTGTTGAGTTCTAAGGGCAATCCTTACCGAATCTTCAGCAGGTAGAGCCAGAGCTTCATCTCTTGAATTTGTATGGAGAGATTGGGTTCCACCTAATACTGCTGCTAAGGCTTGTATGGTAACTCGGACAATATTATTATCCGCTTGTTGAGCAGTTAAAGTGCAACCGGCCGTCTGAGTATGAAATCTAAGCATTAAAGATTTTTTATTCTTAGCCCCAAATCTTTCTTTCATAATCTTAGCCCACAATCTTCGAGCTGCTCTAAATTTTGCCACTTCTTCTAATAAATCATTA
>JAKLPU010000063.1:0-15004 GCA_022013755.1 Candidatus Atribacteria bacterium
GAAAGTTCCCTATTGTGAATGTGGCGGAGCGTTTAAACCAAATGTAGTCCTGTTTGGGGAGATGCTTCCTAATTTAGATCCTGCTATCTTTGAATCTATGCGAGCAGATTTAATGCTGACTGTCGGTTCATCACTCCAGGTTAGCCCGGTGAATATGTTACCCCAATATTGTCTGGATAGAGGAGGTAAATTAATCATTGTTAATTTTATGTCTACCCATTTGGACTATTTAGCTGAGGTAGTGGTCAAGGAAGATGTCTGTGATTTTTTACCGGCAGTTGTAGAAGTCTTGAGAAGAAAGTAGTTAAAATTAAATATAGAACCGTCCCTTTTTTAATTTTTTATAAATATTTTAATAAAAAATTTGACAAAATTTTTGAAAGAGGTAAAATATAATAGGAAAAGATAATATAAATGGCTGGTTCTTCTTACTTAAAAGAGATGCTAAAAACAATCCAATAATCCTCTGAAAACAGAGATTGTTTATGAGGGATCTCTTGTGTTTAAATAATGTTATCGTTAAAGAGGTTGGAATCACTATTTTGCTTCTACCTCCTATAAGAAACGTTATTGGACTAAAGAGAAATAATAACGAAAAGGAGGTAGGAAAAATGGAAGGTAGTAAATTATATGTCGGAAATCTTAAGTATTCTGTAAATAATGATAAATTGAAAGAACTTTTCTCCGCTTATGGTGAAGTTAAGAGTGTCAACATCATCGAAGGAAAAGGCTTTGGATTTATAGAAATGTCTTCTCCGGAAGAAGCTAAAAAAGCCAAAGATGCTTTAAATAATACCGATTTCGAAGATCGTCCTTTGAAGATTGACGAAGCCCGTCCACCAAGACCAAGAAGCGAATACCGCAGATACTAATTTAGTATTTTAGAATTAATAGATGTAAAAAAATGGGGCCAGCCATTTTAAATGGGTTAAAAAATAGAATAATACAATAGGGGAGCTTATTAAGGCTGAGAGTGTTTTTAGTAAACAGACCCTTAAAACCTGATCTGGGTAATGCCAGCGTAGGGAATTAAAACAGCAGTGTTTTGATTAAACCGCAGTTTTGATTAAAAGATCAGGTCTGCGGTTTTTTTATTTAAAATAAATTAATTTAAAAGAAAGGGGAATTTATAATGAAAAGAAATCAAGTAAGGATTATGGCAGAGATTGGTATGGCGGTGGCATTGGCTGCTATTTTAAATTTTATTCCTTTATGGAGGATGGCTCAGGGGGGATCGGTTAGTCTCGAAATGCTGCCGATTCTAATTATAGCTTTGCGCTGGGGAGTTGGCCCAGGTATGATGGCTGGAGTAGTGTATGGTTTAGTTCAATTAGCACTTGGTCCTTTCATTATCCATCCAGCACAACTGGTATTAGATTATCCTTTACCATACATGCTGGTTGGATTAGCAGGAATATTCTCAAACAAGATTAATTTAAAAGCAAAGGGTAGTACGTATGGCTGGTTATTATTGGCTGTCTTTACTGGTGGACTGGGAAGGTTTATTAGCCACTTCCTTTCCGGGATTATATTTTTTGCTCAGTATGCTCCGGTAGGTCAAAGTCCATGGGTATATTCAGCAATATATAATATCAGTTACCTTTTGCCATCGCTGTTGCTAAGTTATATAATTATAATACCGTTAATAAAGAATATAGTAATTAGTGAGGGCAAAAACGAAAGATGAGAGGATAATTTATGTCAACGAATAAGGCGGTTATTGTCTTAAACGGAGAATTAAAAGGGAATAGGGAAGAATATAAGAAACTAATCAGAGGGAAAGATGTCTTGTTTGTTGCTGCTGATGGAGGAGCCTTGTTATTAGAGAGCATAGGTTTTTTGCCCGATGTGATTATAGGTGATTTTGATTCGCTTACCAAGGCACAATATCAACGTTATGAAAAAATGGGAGCCAAGATTCTAAAATACCCTGTTGAAAAGGATGAAACTGATGGTGAACTGGCACTCCAATATTGTCGGGAAAGCGGTTTTAATAATATTATTATCATCGGCTTTGCAGGGGGGCGATTAGATCAGCAGTTAGCCAATATCTTTCTCTTGGAACATGCTTTTAGAAATGGGATAACCGCATTTATTAAGGAACCTGGGCTGGAAATGGGAATAATAGATCGAAAAAAAGTGTTTTTTCAAAAAATAGGGGCAAGGCTTTCTTTGATTCCCTTAGATGAAAAGGTTACCGGTGTTACCATAACGGGATGTAAATATTTGCTCGAATCAGGAAGCCTATTAAGATATAAGACCAGAGGCATTAGCAATATAATTGAGCAGGAAAAAGCTGTTATTACCGTTGAGAAGGGCTTATTATTATATGTTCTGAATCAGTCGGAATAATCCATGGACACGATCCACTAAATCATTTAGTCTGCTTGTAATTTCCTTTCTTATCTAATTACCCCCACTAAAGTTTACACTAACTAATTATAAAATATTAAACCAAAAAAGTTTGTAGAAGAAAAAAAATAAGTGTAAAATATTAAATATCAGTATTCAGAAGAGAAGGAGGAATTTTTAAATTGTTTAATAGAATCGCTAATATAATAAGAGGATTGGCTGTAGATATGATAGAGATGGCTAATTCTGGCCACCCGGGATTACCCTTGGGTTGTGCAGAAATTGGGGCAGTACTTTTTGGAGATGTATTAAAATACGATTCTGCTGTCCCGGATTGGCCGGATCGAGATCGTTTTGTGCTCTCTGCCGGACATGGTTCTGCTTGGTTGTATTCCCTGTTACATCTCTCGGGATACAATCTTTCTTTAGATGATTTAAAAAAATTTAGACAGCTTAATTCCAAAACTCCCGGTCATCCTGAATATGGAGAAACTTCCGGGGTGGAAGTTACTACCGGACCTTTGGGACAGGGTTTTGCCAATGCGGTGGGAATGGCTCTGGCAGAAAAGATGTTAGCGGCCAAGTTTAATGCCGAGGATTATAACATTGTTGACCATTATACTTATACTCTTTTAAGTGACGGCTGTATGATGGAAGGTGTTACTTCTGAAGCTGCTTCTTTAGCTGGTCATCTGGGCTTGGAAAAGTTAATAGCTATCTATGATGATAATAAGATATGCTTGGCTGGAGAAACTAAAATGACCTTTACTGAATCGGTAGCCGATAGATTTAAAGCTTATAACTGGCAGGTAATAGAAAATGTCGATGGTCATAAAGTAAAAGAAATTAAAGATGCCCTGATAGAAGCTAAGAAAAGCAAAAATAAACCTACCTTAATTATGGCCAGAACCCATATTGGTTATGGTGCCCCTACCAAACAAGATTCTTGCAACTGTCATGGCGCACCTTTAGGCGAAGAAGAAGTAAAGGGTTTAAAGAAAAATTTAGGATTACCTCTGGAGGATAAATTTTACGTTTCATCTGAGGTTAAAGAATTTTTTGAAGACAGAAAAAAACAGCTTACCAAAAAAAGAGAAGATTGGGAAAATAAATTCACCCAATGGGCTCAAACATATCCCGAACTCAAAGAGCAATGGGACAAAGCCTTAAATCTGACTATTCCTCAGGATTTAGAACTGGAAAGTTTGGAAATAAAGTCTCCGGTAGCTACTCGAGTAGCGTCATCGATAATCTTGAATAAACTTGCTGATGAAATTCCTTATCTTATCGGTGGTTCGGCAGATTTAGAACCTTCTACTAAAGCTTATTTAAGTAAATATGAGGATGTTCAAAAGGATAACTTTAATGGTAGAAATATCAGATTCGGAGTTAGAGAACATGCGATGGGAGCGATAGTTAATGGTATTGCAGTGCATAAGGGATTTAGACCTTATTGTTCCACTTTTTTTGTTTTTTCTGATTATATGCGTCCGGCTATTAGGATGGCAGCTTTAATGAAGCTTCCGGTAATCTATATCTTTACCCACGATTCTTTCTTTGTAGGAGAAGATGGCCCAACTCATCAACCGATAGAGCAACTTGAATCTTTAAGGACTATACCAAATCTAAAGATTATTCGACCTGCTGATGAAGAAGAGACCAAATTAGCCTGGAGAGAAATCTTAAAGAAGACAGAAGAGCCTACCGCCTTGATTTTATCCCGACAGGATTTGCCCCATCTGGAAAAATCTCGTGGAGTAAAAGAATTCGCTCGTGGTGGTTATATAATATCTCACCAAGAAAAAGAAGTCCCTCAAGTAGTATTAATGGCCAGTGGCAGCGAGGTTTCGATAGCTCTAAAAGTAAGCCTTATATTAAAAGTGAATGGCATTGCCAGTCGGATAGTATCTATTCCGGATAGAGAAGAATTTTTAAGACAAGAAAAAAAATACATAGAAGAGGTCTTAGGACCTGGGGATGCTCTTCGAGTAGTGATTGAGGCTAATACCGGCCAAGGGTGGTATCAGCTATTGAATAATTCTTATTATACGGTATTTATGAAATCTTTTGGAAAAAGTGCTCCAGCCCAACAATTAGCTGATTATTTCGGTTTTACCCCCGAAAAGATTGCCCAAAAAATCATACAACTCTTGTAATACATGACAGGGGACGGTGACAGGAGACAAGTGCTAATACTCTGAGAGCCGCTCAAAAAGAACCTGGAAAATACCGAAATCTTATTGTGCGGGTAGCAGGTTACAGTGATTATTTTAATAATCTCAGCAAGACCTTGCAAGATGAGATAATTAGCCGAACCGAACATCAATCTTGTTGAAATAATTAGTGTAAAATTTAGTTGGGTAGTAAATAAACAAATTATTAGTTAGTTAGTGTAAAAATTTTAGTAAAATAAATTTGACAAAACTAAAAGTTGTGGTATACTTGTGAAGTTAAAGTCTGTTAGATAAAAACGACTGGCCTTTATTACTTAAAAGAGATGCTAACAACAATCAACTGAATTCTCTATAACAGATTGTTAAAAAAGGATCTCTTGTGTTTTAATAATGTTATCGTTAAGAGGTTAGAATCATTTCCTTGCTTCTTCTCTCCCAAAGAAACGTTATTGGACTTAAGAGAAATAATAACGAAAAGGAGGGAAAAAGTATGCAAGGTAGTAAATTATATGTAGGAAATCTTAAGTATTCTGTAACCAATGATTCATTAAGTGAATTGTTTGCTAGTTACGGTGAAGTTAAGAGTGTCAACATTATCGAAGGTAAAGGCTTTGGATTTGTAGAAATGTCTTCTTCAGCAGAAGCTGGAAAAGCCAAAGATGCGTTAAATGATACCGATTTCGATGGTCGTCCTTTAAAGATTGACGAAGCCCGTCCACCTAGACCAAGAAGCGAATATCGTAGTAATAGTAGATACTAAAATAATAAATTAGTGAATCCTGCTTAGTAGATACTCACTTAGCAGGATAAAGAAAATAGACTAATTTAAATTTAAGGTAATTCTGTTGTATCAATAAAGGCCAGTCATTTTATATAACAGTTCAATTAAATCCTCATCAGATGTATCCCGCGGATTATTATTTAAACTTCCCCCCTTTGCACCTTTAATTAATTTTGGAAAATCTTCTTCTTTTATCTTCCATTCAAAAAGATTTTCTTTAATTCCGACAGCAGTAAGTATTTCTTTTATCTTTTCTACTGCCCTTTGAGTGGCTTCTGTTTCCGATAATGAAGAAATATTTTCCCCCAAGCATCCAGCTATTTTAGCCAACTTTTTGGTAACTACCGGCTGATTATATTCCATTACATAAGGTAACAGTACTGCGCAGGACAGACCATGAGGTATTTTGTAATATACCCCCAAAGGGTGAGAGAGGGCATGAGCCGCTCCTAACCCTGAATTAGACAGGCAAAGCCCACTCAAAAGTGCAGCCATAGCCATATCTTTACGTGCTTCTAAATTTTTTCCTTCCTTTACTGCTTTGACTAAACTTTTACCGATTAATCCTATGGCATGTAAGGCCAGGGCATCGGTGATTTCCTGGCTTTTCTTGCCCAAATAAGATTCTATGCATTGAGTTAAAGCATCACCACCACAGATAGCTGTTATGTGAGGGGGTAGAGACAGGGTAAGTTCAGGGTCAACCAGAGCTACTTCCGGAATAAGACAGAGGTCTCTTATGCTTTTCTTTAAACCAAGTTTAGTATTAGTGATTACTGCATTTCTCGTCGCCTCTGAGCCGGTACCCGAGGTAGTGGGAATGGCGATAAAAGGAATGGGTTTGGTTTTAAATTTTCTGCCTTTTCCTTCGATTTCCTGATAATCAGCCACCGAACCTTCGTTGGTCACCATGGCCGAAATAGCCTTACCGGTATCCAGGACGCTTCCTCCCCCCAGGGCTATAACCAGATTGCAGCTTCCCTTTCGGGCTAAACTTGCTCCGGTATCCACTGTTTCTACCGTAGGGTCGGAGGGGACATTTTCATAGATTATATATTCTAAATTCTTTTCTTTAAGTAAATGGGTTAAGCGGTCCAGTGCCCCACTTTTTCTCATCGCACTTCTACCTAACACCACTAAAACTTTACTTCCTAATCTTTTTGCTTCTGCCCCAGCTTGAGATAATCCTCCCGTACCAAAGATAATTTTCCCCGGAGCATAAAATTCCCCTATTTTACTCAAAACGAACCTCCTTACAAAAATAAAATTAATTTAAATCAACTTTATAATATGATTATTTTTCCATTAAATACATACGAAGCATATTGAGAGCACGGCGGGCTGAACGTAAGCGGATCAGTTGGCGGTCTCCGAATAGCTGGTGTTTTTGGGTGGGAGTCTTTTTACCATCAGCCAAAGCCATATAGACCAATCCTACTTTTTTCTTATCCGTTGCTCCTCCCGGACCGGCAATGCCGGTAATACTGATTCCTATATCACTGTGACAGCATCTCCGCACACCTTCGGCCATTAATTTAGCCACTTGCCTGCTTACTTCTCCATATTTTCTGATTGCTTCCGGCGGTACTTTTAGCAGATCTTCTTTGACTTTAGCATTATAACTTATCACTCCGCCTTGAAAATATTCAGAACTTCCCGGTATACGGGTAATCATCTCACCCAGTATTCCACCGGTGCAGGATTCAGCTACCGCTACTTTTAATTTATTAGTCTTTAATAAATTTCCCACGATTTCTTCTATGGTCTCCTCATCGCACCCATAAATATAATTATCTAATATTTTGGTTAATTGATTAACCGAAGATTGCAATAGTTTTTCTACTTCTTTTTCAGTGGGAGCCTGGGTAGTTACTTGGACCTGAATATCTTCCGGATTAGCATAGATACCAAAGGAATAATTAGTTTGTTTGTTCATATAATCGCGAATAAGTTCATTAACCGATGCCTCTCCAAGACCGCTAATCTTTAAAATTTTTGACTTTTTAATCATAGAAGGTGGAAATTTCTCTTTTAAATAAGGGATTAGGTTTTCCTCTACCAGCCTTTTCATTTCATAGGGGACACCGGGAAAAGAACATATAATTTTGTTATCTTTTTCTAAAATCATAGCCGGGGCAGTGCCATATTGGTTAATGATAATTTTGGCTCCTTCCGGAAGGTAGACTTGCTTGAGATTGCACGGAGAAATTGTTTTATTAATTTTTTTGAAAAATTTTTTTAAATTTTCTTCAGCTTCCGGATATTTTATCAGTTTAAGATTTAAAGCTCGGGCAATGGTTTGGTAGGTAATATCATCTTCCGTAGGTCCCAGACCACCGGTGGTAATTATTAGGCCAGAACGTTGAAAAGCGAGTTTTAAAGTGGATAATAAAGATTCAGGATTATCACTAACTACTGAAATATGCTCTAAATCAATACCTAATTCAACTAATTTTTTAGCAATAAAATTGGAGTTGGTATCTGAGATTTGTCCTCTTAATATTTCACTACCTATGCTTATAATTTCTGCCTTCATTAAAAAATTCTCTTTCTTCAATCTATTTGTTTTTATTTTATAATATTATAGTATATATTTAAAATAAATTACATATATTTAAAAATTAGTTGAATAATTAACTTCTGTGTATTATAATTACCAGTGATTTCAAATTAAAATAAAATAAATAAGATGTTAGAATAAACATAAAGATGGAAGAGGGCAAAAGACTATGGGAATAATAATGGACGTACTTAATAGAGTGATGGATTCGAACATTTATATAGGGGCAGGAATTATTTTTTTATCGAGAGTTTTGGATGTAGCTATGGGAACTTATAGAGTTCAGATGATAGTAAGAAGAAAAAAACTTGTTGCCGGTGTGCTTGGTTTTTTTGAAGTTATGATTTTTATCCTGATAGTAAGCAAGGTGATACAGGATGTCGGGAATTGGCTTAATGTCATTGCCTATTGCGGGGGTTTTGCCATTGGAAATATAGTTGGAATATATATATCTGAAAGAATCTCTAAAGAGATAATTTCTGTTGGTATTATTTCTAAAAGTAAATGGCAGGAGATTGAAAATAGACTTCGGGATGAGGGATTCGGAGTTACCCGAAATATAGGATATGGTAAAGATGGAGAAGTTCAGATGCTCAGGGTAATATGTGAAAGAAATTATTTTCCCAAGGTAAGGGATTTTTCTTTAGAATATGACCGAAAAGCTTTTATCACTTCCTACCTTATTACCGGTAAATATGGCGGTCGTATAAATGGGATAAAGAGCAAGCTTTAATAATTGTTCCAAAGGGCTTTTAAATGTCTGGGTTTATCGATGTCCAGAGCAATTTCTGGAGAAGAGAGGATAGCTTTTCCTTTATAACCCCCCAATAATTCAGGGACTTTCTTTTCCAGGTCTTGGATAGATAGATATTTTCTTAAGTATTTCGCGGTTATTCGAGCCCCCAAGAGTCGGGCTATTTTTAAAGGATGTTTCCTGAAATAGATAAAATCATTGATTATATCTGCAAAATCAGTGATAATCCGAGGGTTTGTTAAAATAATATTTCCCCCGGTAAAAGCACCTTCAACAAGATTAGCATAAACCCTTTTTAAATCTGAAGAAGGAAAGGATTTTTGATAGATTTCCTTATCAATTATAGGATAATAAATATCAAAACCTGGCCACCTGTAACACTCTTCTATAAAATAATCGATATGTTTTTCGGTTATTAAAGGGGCGTCGCAAGTTGAGATTAATATTAAAGAGTCTTTTTTGAGGGGTAAAATTCCTGATTTCAAGGTATCGGGAATGGTTTGACCGTCGGAAACGGTTAGACAGACCAGATCTTTTACCAATTTTTGTACTTCTTCAGGCCCTGCTACTATAATTTTATCAGTATATTTTGATTTTTTTAGAGATTCTATAATATAAAGGATCATAGGTTTGCGGTGAGGGCCTATTTCAATTAATGCTTTATTTTCTTTTCCGGTAAATTTTCTCATGCTTATTTTGCTTTTTCCACCTGCCAGCAGCAGGACATTTATTTTCCCAATCATAATTAATTCCATCCCGAATTTTAAATTATGGATTTGCACTTTTCGTTTTAAGCTTTTAGTTATATAATGATAACTGTAAACCGACAACTAAAAACTTGTATTTGAAACTAACGACTAATTTGCATTTTGTATTTTTCTTACACTTATTTCCCGCACCTATACGCTAAGCGCTATACGCTCCACGCTAGGTTTATTGACTAACAACTAATTTAGATTATATAATAAAAACATTAACAAAACAAAAGAGGAGAAAATATATGTTGGAAAATATTTTTAAATATGCTATCTTTTTGACTGCCTGGGGCTGGGCAGGGTTTGTATTTGACCGAAAGGGCTTACGGATTTTTGTTTTGCCGGAAGAGAGAAAAGAGGATGTTCTTTTTAGAATAAGAAAAGAGTTAAAATGTAATAATCTTTTCGAAGATAATAGAGGATGGGAAAGTTTAATTAAGAAGGTTAAAGAATATTTTACCGGCAAAAAAGTTGATTTCATAGACTGCCAGTTGAATTTAGATAATTATACGAATTTTCAAGAAGAAATTCTACAGACAGTTAGGAAAATTCCTTATGGTGAAACCAGGTCCTATAAAGAGGCAGCAGAAGCAGCCGGTTGTCCTCGGGCATATCGGGCAGTGGGAAATACCATGAGAAATAATCCTTTGCCCTTAATTATCCCCTGTCATCGGGTCATAAAAAGTGACGGTAGTTTAGGAGGTTTTTCTGGCAAAGAAGGCATTGTTTTAAAAAAGAAGATGATAGATTTAGAATCTGAGGGAAAATAAGGGATAGTCATAATAAGTAGCAAGCCTGGCTTGAATTTTAGATATAATCTCTTCCAGAAGATAGGTAGGAGCTAAATCATATCGGACGACACTTTCATAAAAAATCAGTTTAATTAACTGGCTATGGGTTAACTCTATTTTACTTGCCATAAAGGTTAAAGAGCCAGTTAGAGATAAAGCAGGTGTACCATTCACATCTATAACGTAGGTGTTTCCTGATTTATCTTCCATAAAGTCAATTCTGATAGCATCACTGGCTCCCACGGCATCAAAGGTATTGATTGCTATTTGGGCAAGTTTTTTAAATCTTTCATCATCCCGGTAGATTATTTCAAGTTTTTCCCTCATTTTATATTCTTTCTTTTTAGTGGAAGTATATCTGATACCATGGTCTTTGGGGAAAGCGATAATAGGTAAAACGTATTTTTTAGCTTTACTGCCCAGGACTCCAACAGTATATTCTCTTCCGGGTAAATATTTTTCAATGATTAATTTTTCAGGACCCAATTCTTTTTTTAGACCGATAAACCTGTTTTTTAGTTCTTGAAGATTATGCACTACAGATTTAGGGGTAATACCTATACTATCTCCTCCGCCGACTGGTTTTATCATCAGGGGAAATCCGATTTTCTCTATCTGGGAGAGTAATTTTATTTTATTAAATCGAAAGTGGGTGTCAAATATAAAATGATTCGGAACTAAAATATTTTTCACCTTGAGTTTGATATAAGTAAGATCTTTATTGCGGCAGATTTCCATGCTTTCAATACCGGAGAGGGCGCAGGGGATATAGTATTTGTTTAACTGTTTACGGACCATTGCTGCACCATGCCCGCTATAAAAGGTATGAGGGATATCTTTATATCCTTCTGCCAGGATAAAGGCCAGATCAATGGGTTTATGTTTGCTGGTAAACTTGTCTAATTGTTCTGGCGAAAGAAGGTCTAAAGATAAAATATTATTATTAGTCTCAATCAAAGCCTTGCGGATAGCATCTACTTCTTCTATAGGAATACATTCTCTAAAGAGCCCCTTACGTTCTCTCTGGCTTACCTGGTTATAAACAAATAAAATATTTTTTATCATGGATATATCACCTTTCCATCGAGTTTATCATATTCTCAATGCTTTTTTGAAGAACGGCTTATTTCTAAGATTATTCGTTATTCTCTAAAGCATATTTTTATTTGGATAGCGTTCTTTTAAAAATTAAAGTAAGAAATGATTTTTGCAGCATTACAAGATAGGTAAAAAGAGGTTTTGGGATTATTCTATAATTGTTACAGGATAAAACCTACTAATATTTTATAATAAGATAATAAAAAATACAAATATATTAATATAGTATCGAGTATATGGTATTGAGTATCGAATTAAGAAAGCGAAAGAAAAGATAGAAAAAGCGGCATTCTTCTTTCTATCTAACATACCCCATTAAAGCATACACTAACTTGTGCAGTGTTAGCATGCTAACTTTTTTTAAGTATTTTTTGAGAATAACATCTAAACCAAATCCTTCAGCCAGGGTGTATAGAGAGATTTTAATTTAATGGCTAGATTTGCCGGCTAATTCAGTAATTTTTTTAGTCTCCCCGATTACGATTAATAAATCTCCCTTTTTTATTATGTCTTTTGCTTGAGGTGAGATATTAAAGCTATTATTTCTTTTTATGGCTAAAACATTTATTCCATATTTATTCCGCAAATCAAGTTCACTTAAAGTTTTATCCACAAAATCAGGCAAGGCTTCAATCTCAATAACATTATAATCGGGTTCCAGATCTATATAATCTTTAATATCCGGGGTGATTAATCTTTGAGCAATCCTTGCCCCCATATCTCTTTCGGGGAATACTATTTTATCGACTCCGATTTTTTCTAAAACCTTTGCATGTAGATTGTTTTGGGCTTTAGCGATAATATATTTTAATCCCATTTCTTTTAGCATCATAGTTACTAAAATGCTTGCTTCCAAATTAGTGGCGATACTCACAATAGCAGCGTCAAAATTTTTTACTCCCAATTCTTTTAAAACTTTTTCTTCGGTGATATCGGCCTGTACTGCCTGAGTTATCTTGTCTTTTAAGGCATCTACTCTTTCTTCGTCATTGTCTACTCCCAGGACTTCATGTCCTAATTCAACCAGGGTTGTGGCTACTGCAGAACCAAATCTTCCTAAACCAAGAACTATAAATTGTTTCATGAAAAATTCCCTCCTTTTTTAATTAGTCGTTAGTATTTAGTAGCAACACGGCGTGCCGTGTTGGAAAAGAAGACAAGGTAATGTCGTGCCTCTACTAAACGCAATACCTCCCTACTTTTTCCAGATTAGACTTTTAGTACATATCACTCATTGCGGGCAGACACAAGGTCTGCCCCTATATATTATACATTACTATTTTCTTCACGCGATACTCGATACGCAATACGCGATACGAACTTATCCTACCATAATTTTTTCTTCAGGATATCTAATCATTTCTGGTTCTCGTTTTTGAATTAATGATAAGGCAAGACCTAAAGGTCCAATTCTACCGGTAAACATAGTGATAATAATTATAATCTTACCAGCTATACTCAAAGATGAAGTAATGCCTGTTGATAATCCTACTGTACCAAAAGCTGAAACAACCTCAAATAATACTTTGATAAAATCCTCTCCTTCTACATAGGATAATAGAATGGTCATGATAAAAACCAGACCCAAGGAGAGGGTGATAACAGTTAATACTTTGGGAATTATATCCTGTGATACTCTTCTTTTGAAGATTTGAATTTCTTCTTTTCCTTTTAGTGAGGACCAGGCGTATAATATAAGTAAACCGAAAGTAGTAGTCTTAATCCCTCCTCCGGTAGAACTGGGAGAGGCACCAATAAACATCAAGATAATAATTAAGAAAAGGGTGGCATTTTGCATGTTTCCGATATGGATGGTATTAAAACCCGCGGTACGGGCGGTAACCGATTGGAAAATTGAACCATATATTTTTTCAGGGAAATTCAAATCTCTTAGGGTGGAAGGGTTATTGGATTCTACAAAGAATATAATTATAAAACCGATTAGAATAAGTATAAGACTGATTTTTAAAGCTAATTTAGCGTGCAAGGAGAGGGTCCTGTTTTTTCCATATTGAAAAAGTTCTAATAAAACTAAAAATCCGATCCCTCCCAATATAATTAAAATCATAAAAGTAAGATTTATAATTAAATCTCCTTTGTAGCGCATTATGCTATCTGAAAAGAGAGAAAATCCGGCATTGCAAAAAGCGGAGATAGAATGAAAGACTGCCAGGTACAAAGCTTGCAATGGAGAACAGTTCCTCTGCCAGCAAAAGAACAGTATAGCTGTTCCTGCAATTTCGATAACTGCGGTAAATATTAAAATATATTTAGCTAAACGAACTAATCCTCCGATAGAAAATTGGTTTAAGGATTCCTGCATTATCAATCTTTGCCTTAAAGAGATTCTTTTCCCCGCTAAAAAGGCAAACATGGTGGACATAGTCATTATCCCTAATCCACCGCATTGCAAGAGAATCAGGATAACCAATTGCCCAAAAATAGAAAAATCTCTTCCCGTATTCAGCACAATCAATCCGGTAACACAAGTGGCAGAAGTGGCAGTGAAAAGGGCATTAATAAAACCGATACTCTTTCCCGTACTGGAAGCTACGGGTATATTAAGAAGAATAGCGCCTATAATAATTACTGTCAGAAACCCAAATAATAATACTTGTGATGGCGATAGTTTTTTTTCTTGAAAAGCCTTATTAAGTATTATGGCTCTTTCCCCCATTTTTTTGAGTTTTGAATTATGGTTTTGCGTTTTTAGCTTTAAGTTTTTCACTGTAAGCTGAAAACTTTCCACTAGCAACTTGAATATTGTCTTTTGTATTTTCCTTACACTTATAACCAGCACCTATACGCTAAACGCTATACGCTCCACGCTAGGTTTATTCACTAACGACTAGTTTAAATTGCTATTTTCTCCAAAATTCCGGAACTACCAAAATCAAAACAGTATATACTTCCAATCGACCCAATAACATACAGAGGGTTAAAATAATTTTCCCTAAAGGGGGTATAAAGGCATAAGTCTGAGCCGGTCCCACCAGACCAAGACCTGGTCCTACATTCCCTAAAGTAGCAGCAACTGCTCCAATTGCACTGACTATATCCAGCCCCAATATAGTCATTATAAAAGAAGAGATAACAAAAATACAGATATAAAGAAAGAAAAATCCGGTAATATTGCGCATCACATCTTCAGAAACTACTTTATCTCCTAATCTAATCGGAAATACCGCTTGAGGATGAATCAATTTACGAAATTCTCTATGGGCTTGTTTTATGAGGAGGAGAACTCGAATATTTTTGATAGCCCCACCGGTCGAGCCGGCACAACCGCCTATGAACATTAAAATAAGTAAAATACTTTTGGAAAATGCTGGCCAGATATCATAATCGGTGGTTGCAAAACCAGTAGTAGTGACTATAGATACAACTTGGAAGGAAGCATATCTTAGAGCAGTAAAGATTGAGTTATAAATGTACACTCTTAGTTCGGTAGTAATAGCCAGGATAGCAATCAGAACTACTCCTCCGTAAAAAAGGAATTCTTTATCTTTAAATAAACTTTTTATATTTCCATGAAGGGTTTGATAATGTAAGGTGAAATTTGCTCCGGCTACAAACATAAAGAAGATTATAATAATTTCAAAGACCGGATTGTTATAAGCACCTACACTTAGATTTCTAGGGTTGAAACCTCCTGTGGCCATAGTTCCAAACATATTAGTAAGGGCGTCAAATAAAGGCATTCCGGTAAAATATAAACATCCAACCTGTAAAGCAGATA
>JAKLPU010000064.1:0-5780 GCA_022013755.1 Candidatus Atribacteria bacterium
ATAAAAAAGCTGTAATATGCATATCAGAAGACCTAGGGAGGCATAATGCTCTTGATAAGGTCATAGGTTGTGGATTAATTAAAAATATCGATTTTAAAGAGACTTTTGTGGTATGCACAGGAAGAATATCATTCGATATGGTACTGAAGTGTTCGGTCGCGAGCATTCCTATTATTGCATCGAGAGGCGCTACAACGAGTTTGGCGATAGAGATTGCGGAGAAGACGGGTTTAACGACTGTTGGGTTTGTGAGAGGAAGAAGAATGAATATATACACGAATGGAGAGAGGATATGCAGGATAGATACTCGAGGCAGGTGATATTACCGAATATCGGGGAAGAAGGGCAGAAAACACTTTTAAAAAGTAAGATAGCCATCATCGGATGCGGTGCTCTTGGAACGGTTGCGGCAAATAATCTTGTTCGGGCAGGAGTGGGCAAAATATCAATTATAGACCGAGATTTTGTCGAATTAAACAATCTCCAGCGACAGATACTCTTCGACGAAGATGACATAGGTATTCCGAAGGCGGTTGCCGCTGCTGAAAAGCTGAAGAGGGTGAATTCTGATGTGGAGATAGAGGCAATGGTTAAGGATTTAAACCATATGAACGCTGAGAAAATCATGAGTGGTGTAGATCTCGTATTAGATGGGACAGACAACATGCAAACAAGATTTTTAATCAACGATGTCTGTGTGAAAAGCAAGATTCCCTGGATATACACGGCTGCAGTTGGAACTTATGGGATGATGATGACCATCGTACCAGGGAGGACACCTTGCTTCAGGTGCTTCTTGCCCGATGTACCTGAGCCTGGTTCACTCCCAACCTGCGATACAGCTGGGGTACTTAACACAATACCGGTTATTATTGCATCGATCGAGAGCACAGAAGCAATAAAGATACTGCTTAAAGAGAATATGACTACAAATACGGAGAGTAATCTGATATTTTACGATGTCTGGAGCAACGCTTTCGAGAAGATTACTGTGATGCGAGATAAGAGATGCAGGTGCTGTGTCGAGCACAAATTCGATTTCTTGAATGCGGCAAAGAAAGAGATTATCACTTCGCTCTGCGGGAGGAATGCCATCCAGATAACACCAGCAAAATCTGCAGATATCTCCTTCAAATCACTCGCAGAAAGATTGAAACAATTGGGTGAAGTAAGGTTCAATAATTTTATACTGGTCTTTAAGGAAAGAGATAAGGAGATATCTCTATTCAAAGATGGGAGGGCGATTATAAAGGGAACGGACGATGAGAAGGTGGCTCGCTCCCTTTATGCAAGGTATGTCGGAATTTGATAAATTTTTTCTTTTACGTTTTTAAAATTATTGGAATAATGATAATACTAATATTGGAGGGGTAATGAAACTTTCTACCAGGGGGCGTTATGCCCCGAGAGCAATGTTGGACTTAGCACTAAATTATGGAAAAGGGCCAATGTCACTGAAGAATATAGCCAGAAAGCAAGAAATCTCAGAAAGATATCTTGAACATATAATGACCGTCCTCCTGTCTGCAGGTTTAGTACAGAGTACGCGGGGATCACGTGGAGGATTCAGTTTAGCAAAATTGCCTAAAGAAATTAAATTGAGCCATATAATTCAAGCTGTGGAAGGGTCAATTTCACTGGTGGCATGTGTTGATGACCCAAAACTATGTAAGCGGGTTGATGCGTGTGTTACTCACGATATTTGGAAAAAAGCAAAAAAAGCAATGTTAGAAGTCTTTGATTCAGTGACCTTGGAAGATATGGTTAAAATGCAAAAGAAGAAATTATCTAAGCAAAAAGATCGAATTTATTACATTTGATTGAAAGTTTGGTGACTAAAAGAAAAAAGGAGAGAATAAAATGACTAAAATTGTAAATGACGTAACTGAGTTAATTGGGAATACTCCCTTAGTAAAATTGAATAAGATAGCCAGGGATGTAGAGGCAGAGATTGTCGGAAAACTTGAATTTTTTAATCCCTGTGGAAGTGTAAAAGATCGAATTGGAGTAAGTATGATTACAGAAGCAGAAAAAAAAGGTCTTCTAAAAAAAGATTCTGTAGTTGTTGAGCCAACGAGCGGAAATACGGGTATTGCCTTGGCCTTTGTTTGTGCGGTTAAGGGGTATAGATTAGTTCTTACGATGCCTGATACAATGAGTATTGAGCGAAGGAAAATGCTTGAGGCATTTGGCGCTGAAATAGTTTTAACTCCGGGCAGTGAAGGAATGAAAGGAGCAGTTATAAAGGCAGAAGAAATTGTGAAAAAGAATTTTAAAGCATTTATGCCTCAACAATTTAAGAATCCTGCTAATCCAGAGATTCATCGGAAAACCACAGCTTTAGAAATCTGGAAAGATACAGATGGTAAAGTGGATATTCTTGTTTCTGGAGTCGGAACTGGTGGGACAATAACAGGTGTAGCTGAAGTAATAAAAAAGAGAAAACCATCGTTTAAAGCTATTGCTGTTGAACCTACCAATTCTCCTGTTCTTTCTGGCGGAGAACCTGGTTCACATAAGATTCAAGGGATTGGTGCTGGCTTTGTGCCAGACGTTTTAAACAGGGACATTATCGATGAAATAATCCAAGTAACTAATGAGGAAGCTATAATTTGTGCTAGGCGACTTGCTAAAGAAGAGGGGATATTTGCGGGCATTTCTTCAGGAGCAGCAGTTTGGGCAGCAATAAAGGTAGCTAAACGGAAAGAAAACAAGAATAAACTTATTGTGGTAATTCTTCCTGATTTAGGTGATCGCTATCTTTCTACTGAACTTTTCCAATAATGCGATTATACAAATATAAAGATATATATTCATGCGAAATTTATATTCGTCCTAACTTGTATTTAGGAGGTGGTGGAAATGTTATGGATCATGGATAGCTCCGGTTGGAGCATAAAGAATGAAAATCTACTCTTAGGAGGTACCAAACAAGGGGATGAAGGAAGATATTACAGTATGTTGGTATTATAAGAAAGAAGAGTATATTTTTGGAATAAGTTAGGAGTATGCCTGAGATGTGGCAGTGTAATTGTCATTTTTTGTAGTAAAAATTGGAAGGAGTTATCAAAATGACTAAAACGATTAGCGAAATTAATGAAAAAATATCAAAAGGGGATGCGGTTGTAGTAACCGCTGAAGAGATAATAGATCTGGTGGATGAAGGGGGAATTGAAGAAACAGCTCAAAAGGTAGATGTAGTAACCACAGGGACATTTGGGCCTATGTGTTCAAGCGGGACATATATCAATATTGGCCATGCAAAACCAAGAATAAAACTGGGAGGTGGGGCGTGCTATTTAAACGATGTCCCGGCTTATTGTGGTTTCGCTGCGGTTGATATCTATCTTGGCTGTACAAGTTTGCCTGAAGATGACCCTCGGAATAGAGTTTATCCTGGCAAGTTTGAATACGGAGGCGGGCATGTAATTGAAGAGTTTGTCGCAGGTAAGGATATAAAACTTACTGCCACTGCCTATGGTACTGATTGTTATCCAAGAAGAAAACTGGAAACCTGGATAAACATTAAAGATGTTAATGAAGCGGTGCTTTTCAATCCGAGGAATGTTTATCAGAACTACAATATTGCAGTTAATCTTTCTAATAAGCTCATCTATACTTACATGGGTGCCCTAAAACCTGGATTAGGTAATGCTAACTATTGTAGTGCTGGTCAACTTTCTCCACTATTGAATGATCCGTTATATATAACTATTGGACTTGGAACTAAGATATTTCTTGGCGGCGGAGTGGGTTACGTGGCCTGGCAGGGGACACAGCATAATCCGACAGTTAAAAGAAAAAGTAACGATACTCCATGTGTCCCGGCAGGTACATTAGCTGTGATCGGAGATCTAAAACAGATGAAACCTGAGTGGCTGCGGGGAACGAGTTTCCAGGGGTATGGAACAACACTCACAGTAGGAGTGGGGATACCTATCCCTATTTTGAATGAAGAAATCTTACGCTATACAGCAATTAAGGATAAAGATATCTATGCTTCAATTGTTGATTACAGCGAAGCATATCCGCAGGTTAAACCAGGGGTGCTTGGCGAGGTCTCTTACGAGGAGCTTAAAAGCGGTAAGATCGTTGTTCAAGGTAAAGAAGTTCCCACTGCACCGCTTTCCAGTTATTCAAAAGCAGCAGAGATTGCCGAAATTTTAAAAGACTGGATTAAACAGGGGCAGTTTCTATTAACTGAGCCTGTGGCATCACTGCCTGGACCGGAGTCAGGGCTGACATTTAAATTACTAAAAGAAAGACCAATTGAATAACAGATAAATAAGGATGTAGGGCTAAAAGGAAAAGTTATTTTCTTAACCATAGCCCTACATCTTCAGAAGGGAGAAGTAAATGATTTCAAAAAGAATTGTTTTGAAATTTCCTCACCGGTTAGCTGACCAGCCAATTGTTTGCAACCTGACAAAGTACTTTGATTTGGAATTTAATATACTAAAAGCATATATTATACCTAAAGAAGAAGGGCTTCTTATATTAGGCCTTTCCGGGGAAGAAGAAAACTATAATAAAGGAATAAATTATCTCAAAGAATTAGGGGTAATAGTTCAACCACTGTCACAAGGTATTATCCAAAATAGTACCAGATGTACTCATTGTGGTGTTTGCATAACAGTTTGTCCGACCCAAGCTCTTATTCTTGACTTGCATACCCGAAAAGTTCATTTTTACGAAAATAAATGTATTGCATGTGAATTATGTCTGCCTGCCTGTCCGTTAAGGGCCATGGAGGTTCATTATTAATGTTCAAGACTTTAAAAGAAGATATTCAAAATATATTTGCTAAAGATCCGGCAGCGAAGAACACATTAGAAATAATTCTTTGTTATCCTGGGCTTCATGCAATATGGCTTCATCGAATTGCCCATTGGTTTTACAGAAAGAAAATGTATACTATCGCGCGCATAATTTCGCATATTAATCGTCATATTACTGATATTGAAATACATCCCGGAGCCAAAATCGGAAGAAGATTTTTTATTGACCATGGTATGGGTGTAGTGATAGGTGAAACAACCGAAATTGGTGATGATGTTCTGATGTATCAAGGAGTGGTTTTAGGTGGAACAAGTTTAGAAAAAAAGAAACGTCACCCTACCCTGGAAAATAATGTTGTGATTGGTGCTGGAGCAATAGTCTTGGGTGCAATAAATATTGGTAATAATGCAAGAATAGGTGCGGGTTCGGTGGTGGTTACTGATGTTCCTCCTGATGCAACAGTAGTAGGAGTTCCTGGCAGGATTGGTTTGGGATTTAGTGCAAAGGAAATTCAAACGTTAGAACATGGCAAACTACCTGACCCTATAGCTGATGCTATTCGTTTTGTTATGAAAGAGCAAGAGAAGCTGGAGGAAAGAATTAAAAAAATGGAGACATTAGAAGGAATTACAAGGCATATAGATGAACACATAGAAAAGAAGAAAAAAGAAATAGAAAGTACGTTTTTTTGTAAAGGTAAAGAGGAGTTCAATAAAGGTACGGGAATTTGATGAAAAAGGTTATCTGGAATATAATGTTACTATTATTAGTGTTTTGGCTCTCTCTTTTGGTTATATCTTTTCTTTAATTTAATTTGTGATAAAATGTAAATATATTTAAGAATAAAAAAAAGGGGGGATGGATGAAATAGAAAATTATGGCAACATTGGAAGATTTTCAAAAAATAGATATCCGGGTGGGAAAGATAATTGAAGTAAAAGATTTAGAAGAGGCAAGGAATCCTTCCTATAAAGTAAAGATTGATTTTGGAGAGTTAGGCA
>JAKLPU010000065.1:0-3882 GCA_022013755.1 Candidatus Atribacteria bacterium
ATAACCCTAATAACAAGGAGGCCAGCAGTATAATATATCCTAAATTCCATTTCTTTCTTATTAAGAAAATGATTACTGCGATTACTACTAATAATTTTATAATTTCTGTCACTTTAATCTCACCAATTTATTCTTTCTGCGATTTATTTTTTATTTCTTTCTGCGTTTCTTTCTTTATTTTCTTTTTCTCCTCTTTAAATTTAATTCCCTGAACATTAACATCAACCTTAAGAACTTTTAGGTCGGTCATGGAACAGATAGCGTTTTTCACTTTATGTTGTACCTCTTCAGCTACTTTAAAAATTCCTACTTCGTAAGCGGTAATAATAGGAATGGTAATTGCTGCTTCTCCCGGTTTCATCCACACTTCCACCCCTTTAGCCAGGTCCTTCCGGGACAATATATTAGGTGCTTTACCTCTATGCCCGCTGGTAATACCGACTACTCCTCTAATTTTTATAGTTTCTAAAGCAGCAATTACAGCTACTACCTCTTTGGAAACCGTTACATTTCCTAATTCTTGTTCTTGGGGATTGTCTTTAATAACCTGTTTATCTGACATTTTATTCACCACCCATTTTTAAAACTTTTTTACACTATTTTTTTGTCTTCGTAAAATATTTTATCTATGTGTATCTTGATTTCTTTTGTTTCTATCCCACTTGTTTCCAAGAGATATTCTTTTAACTTTCGTTGAATTTTCTCCGAAAGTTCAGGGATATTTACATCCTGCTTTACAGAAAGATGAAGATCTATGTTTATCCCCCCTGACTTTAAAATATTAACCTCTGGCTTGGTTTCCGTAATCTCTCCCATCCCTTTAACCACTTTTAAAGCCAAATATCTTATAGACCCAATAGAAATTTTAATTTCCCCAAATGAGGTCTTTTGAACTACGGATAAATTTCCCTTACCAATTTGGGCTTTTTGCCAGATTAAATAAACAGCTAAAAAAATTAATAAACTCCCTATTAAACCCAGGGTAATTTGGTTGAAGAGATTGGAGTAGATCAAATAATTTGTTTTAAAGAAAAAACTTTCCAAGGAAAATAATCTCAAAGAAAGAGCCAAAAAAATCCCGGAGATAAAAACTATAACCACTAAAAACAAAACAAAAATTAAATTATTAAAACTCTCTTTACTCATTTTAAACCATCCTTTCAATTTTTTACCTACCTATTATAACTCTAGCGTGGAGCGTACAGCGTTTAGCGTATAGTTTTAGATTAATAAAATTCGTCGTAATTAATCTAAAAATTTATCCTCTATTTAATATTTTAAATCTTGGTTTCTGAATTCTAACTTTTACTTTCTTTGCTATATGCTATATACTCGATACTCGATACTATTTATATATTAACGACTCATTTATCTTTCTTTTAATAACAGATCAACGATTCTTCTTAAATCTTCTTTGTTATAAAATTCTATATTTATCTTTCCTCTCTTGCCGTCATATAATATGCTTATCTTGGTTCCTAAAACATCTCTTAGTCTTCCCTCTACCTCGGGGAAGTGTTCAATGGTAATATTTTTAACTTTAAATTGCTTTTTTTGCACCTTTTCGATATTTTTAATCAAGCGCTCAGTGTCTCTTACTGATAAACCACTGGCGATTATTCTATCACACACCGCCTTTTGTACTTCTTCATCTTCTATGCTTAATAGTAATTTTGCATGACCGAAAGATATTTTCCCTTCAGAGATATTTTTTTGTATCTCCGGATTCAATTTTAACAGCCTGATGGTATTGGTGACTAAAGCCCTGCTCTTTCCGGTTGCTTCTGCTAATTCTTGCTGAGTAAGATTAAACTCATCTGTCAACCTTTTGAAGGCATTAGCCTGCTCAATAGGATTAAGATCTTCTCTTTGAATATTTTCCACCAAGGCAATTTCTAAACTTTTTTCATTGTTAACGCTCTTAATAATTACCGGTATCTTCTTTAAGCCGATCTCTTTGGCTGCCTTTAATCTCCGCTCTCCCACAACAATCTCATACCCGTTAGCCATTTTTCTTACAACAATTGGTTGAATTATTCCGTGTTTCTTAATTGACTCTTTCAGTTCTTCCATTTTTTCTTTATCGAAATTTTTACGGGGTTGAAAAAGGTTAGGGGTTAAACTTTCTGTATCCATCTCGATTACAAATTCTTTTTCTTTGTGTTCAGCCTTGGGTATAAGGGCTTCTAACCCTTTCCCTAATCCTCTTTTACTCATTGGATATCACCTCTCGGGCTAATTTTTTATAAGCTATCGCCCCTTTAGATTTTGCATCATACAAAACAACGGGCTTGCCATAGCTGGGGGATTCGCTCACTCTGACATTTCGCGGAACAACTGCTTTAAATATCTTTCCTTTAAAATATTTTTTAACTTCCTCAACAACATCGCGGGAAAGATTTGTGCGGCTATCATACATAGTCAGTAAAATTCCTTCAATTTCTAAAGAAGAATTTAGATTTTCTCTGACCAGATTTATAGTATTTAATAATTGCCCAATGCCTTCTAAAGCATAATATTCACACTGTATGGGAATAATAACCGCATCAGCGGCAGTAAGAGAATTTAAGGTTAAAAGGCCCAGAGAAGGTGGGCAATCAATAATTATATAATCGTAATCATCTTTAATTGGTTTAATCGCGTGTTTTAATTTGTTTTCCCGAGAGATATAATTTACTAATTCTATTTCTGCCCCGGCTAATTGAATGGTGGAAGGCAGAATATCTAAATTCTTCAGTTGAGTCAGCAAAATAATTTCTTTTATGGGGGCTTGATTAATCAAGACATCATAAATACATCTTTTGACTTTTGATTTATCCAAGCCTATACCAGTGCTGGCATTCCCCTGAGGGTCTATGTCGATCAACAAAGTTTTTCTTTTATGTAAGGCCATAGAAGTGCATAGATTGACTGCGGTAGTGGTTTTGCCTACTCCCCCTTTTTGGTTGGTGATTGCCAAGACCTTGGCCATAGATATTCTCCTAAAATAATTGCTCAGACGAGCATCAGATTACACAGATTAAATTACAGAACATTTGTTCATGATAATTAATGTTCCACGTGGAACGGTTATTTATTATACATTCGCTCCCCGGTTGACCAGTTCACCTTAATTTTACGTTTTTCGCTTTTCGTTTTTGCTTTTTATAATATATAACTTATATTATCAAAAATATTTCAAAATTACAAAGGTCTTTTTTGAGGGAGACCTTCTTTTCTGGGGTATTTCGAAGGAGTATCTTTTGTTTTCTTGATTATCAAAAGATGTCTTTCCTGATTTATAAAGGGAATTCTAACGTTTTCCACTCCAATCAGCTCTCCGCCTAAAAACTGAACTGTCTTGAGAGCTTTATCGATTTCTTCCTTATACGATCTTCCTTTTTGCGCCACAAATAACCCCCCCACCCTTACCAAAGGAAGACAATATTCGCTTAAAGTGCTCAAAAGGGCTACCGCTCTGGATAGTACTATATCGTACTTCTCCCGGTAATCCGGGCATTTCCCGAAAGCTTCTGCTCTGCCATTAAGTACCTCAACTTGCTGAAAATTTATTTCTTCGATTATTTTTTCTAAAAATATGGTCTTTTTCTTTCTTGCTTCCAGGAGAGACAAACTAATTGAAGGGCATACTATTTTAATGGGTATACCTGGGAAACCTGCGCCTGTGCCCACATCAATAACACTTGTTCCTTCTATGTTCATATATTTATTGATAACCTTTATACAGCTAATAGAATCTAAAAAATGCTTAATAATTATTTCCTGTGGTGTTTTTAAAGAAGTTAAGTTTATTTTTTGATTCCATTGGACTAATAACTCTAAATATCGGGAAAATTTTTTAATCTGCTCTTTATGGAGATTAATTCCCATTTTTTGGGCACC
>JAKLPU010000066.1:0-16974 GCA_022013755.1 Candidatus Atribacteria bacterium
TTTATTCTTTTATGGGTTGCCCCGGCTTCCAATCTTTTAGCAGTAATCTATACTGGAAATATAATAGGGTATGACATGGCCATAGCCAGAATTATTACTGCTTTTGTTACTGCTTTCGTTATGGGAACAGTAATGTATCTATCTTTTCGCAAAGAAGAAGCAGAGAGGATGGTAGAAGGAGAAGAAGGAGGAAACAACGACAAAAAAATTATTGCCGGAAAAGATATAATTTTACTCCTCTTAATTCTTTTTAGTTTGCTTTCTCCTAATTACTTTATTACTAAGGGTCCCTACTTGCATAAGGTTTATGTTTTTGCCATATCTATCTCTATTACTTTTTTATATGCTTACTTTATTATTAAAAAAGATAGGATTTCTAATTGGCTTAAAGAGACCTGGTGGTTTGTGAAATTAATTTTTCCTTTGCTTTTAATAGGAGTATTTATTGTAGGAGTTATCGGGAAGATTCTTCCCCAGCAATGGATAGAGCACTGGCTGGGAGGAAATTCTTTGCTTTCCTCTTTTTTGGCTACCCTTATTGGAGCAGTAAGCTATTTTGCTACTATGACTGAAGCACCTTTTGTGGATACTTTGATGAAATTAGGAATGGGGAAAGGCCCGGCCCTTGCGCTGCTTCTTTCTGGACCAGGAATGAGCCTTCCCAATATGTTGGCCATAATAAAAGTATTTGGCCTTAAAAAAGCTTCAGTTTATATTGTAACTATGGTTATCCTGGCTACCATAAGCGGTTGGTTTTGGGGAAATTATATTTTTTAGGAGGTGAACAAAGATGAAAATTGAAATTTTGGGAACCGGTTGTCCAAAGTGTAAAAAACTGACCGAACTAACTGAAGAGTCGGTCAATGAACTTGGTGTTTCAGCAGAAATTATTAAAGTAACAGATATCAACAAAATTATCGATTACGGGGTTATGGTGACCCCTGCTTTAGTTATTGATGGAGATGTAAAGGTAGCAGGTAAAATACCAAGCAAAGAAGAAATAATTAAGTGGATAGAAGAAAAGAAGTAAAAATTAACAGAGCGCTTTAAATAGTAAAGGAGAGGTAAAAAATAACAATGGATAAATGTTGTTGTAATACAAAATCAAGATTGATATATTCTTGCTCGGGCGCTGCTAACACCGGAGAAATGGCTGACCAAATTTCAAGAAAACTCGCTAAAGAAGGATATGGTAATATGACTTGTCTTGCTTCTGTAGGTGCCCATATTTCAGGTTTTGTAGAATCAGCAAAGGGTGCAGATAAAAATAATACTATCGATGGATATTCCGTTGCTTATGCTAAGAAAATCCTTGAACATATAGGGGTGAGCCCTACCAAATCATATGCATTAACTGAAATGGGAGTGGAAAAAGGAAAGACGCCTTCAACCGAGGAAATAGTCAGCAAGATAAGTAATAAAATTAAAAAAGATTTATCACTTAAGGCTGAGCAAGAGAATAATACTGAAGGTGATAAAAATAAAATCAGATGTGAAAGGATGCTAACTAAATGAAGAGAAGAAGATATATTTATATCATAATTTTTTTAGTACTTTTAGCTGCTGTCTTTGGTTTTAAAAAGGTATCTAATAACACTGAAACTAGTTTAACTCAAGAAGATGTAACAACCGATGAGATAAAAGTGACCTTTGTAGAACTTGGGTCGGTTGGCTGTATCCCTTGCGATAAGATGCAGCCAATTATGAAAGAAATTAAAGAAGAATACAAAGGACAAGTAAAAGTAGTTTTTCATGATGTGAAGACCGCAGAAGGCAATCCTTATATTAAGGAATTTGGCATTAGGGCAATCCCAACTCAGGTCTTTCTTGATAAAGATGGAAATGAATATTTTAGGCATCTAGGGTTTTTTGCTAAAGATGAATTAATTAAAGTTCTTAAAATGCAAGGAGTCAATTAATGATAAGAACTATTTTTGAATGGTTATCTAATTCTCTCCAATTGAATCCAATTATTGCCTTAACCGCTTCTTTCATCTGGGGAATATTCAGTATATTATTAAGTCCTTGCCATTTAGCCAGTATTCCCTTAATTATAGCGTTTATCGGAGAGCAAGGTAAGATGTCAACTAAAAGAGCTTTCTGGCTGGCAACCTCTTTTTCTCTGGGTATTTTAATAACTATTGCCGCTATCGGTCTTATTACCGGACTTTTAGGTCGCTTGCTGGGTGATATCGGTTTTTATGGCAATTATATAGTGGCAGTAATTTTTTTCATTATAGGCCTTCATCTTTTAGAAATCATTCAATTGCCTTTTCGAGGAAAAACTAATCAACCAGCCTTCCAGAAAAAAGGATTGTTGGCTGCTTTTGGATTAGGCCTTATTTTTGGTATCGCTCTTGGTCCCTGTTCCTTTGCTTATATGGCACCAATGTTAGGTATCGTATTTACAATTTCACTAACACAATTTTTCTATGGAGCTACACTTCTTTTTGCTTATGGTATTGGTCATTGTTCGATAATAATCTTAGCTGGAACCTTTACAGAAATTGTGCAAAAGTATTTGAATTGGAATGAAAAATCTAAAGGTACAGTTTTAATTAAAAAAATATGTGGTGTTCTAATAATTTTAGGCGGGATGTATTTAATTTGGAGTATTTGAAAGGAGATTAGTTATGGTTAAAGAAAAAAGGGGAGGCTTAAATGTTTTTGAAAAATATCTAACGGTATGGGTCTTGTTATGTATTGTTATTGGAATTATTTTTGGTAAGATTATTCCCGGGGTAGCAAAATATCTTGATGGATTAGCAATTTATATTGGTGAAGCACCGGTTGTTTCCATACCGATTGCAGTTTGTCTATTTTTTATGATGTATCCGATTATGGTAAAGATTGACTTCGGGGAAGTGTTAAAAGCAGGAAAATCTATTAAGCCGGTTGGACTGACTTTATTTGCTAACTGGGCAATAAAACCTTTTACCATGTATGCTATATCTATCTTTTTTTTAGGTTTTCTTTTTAAAAATTTTATTGGGAGTGAGGCAATGGATTTAGTAAAACTTCCACCTGGAGCAGATTGGGCAGTGGGAACAATTCATGGGGCTGGAACTGTAGTGATAAACAATGGGATGAAATTGCTCGAAATTCCTCTGTGGAGAAGTTTTCTTGCCGGAAATATCTTATTAGGTATTGCTCCCTGTACAGCAATGGTCTTAGTTTGGGGTTTCTTGGCGAAAGGTAACGATGGACATACGCTGGTTATGGTAGCAATAAATTCTCTAACTATGCTTTTTCTTTATGGACCACTTGGTGGATTCTTACTTGGCGTAGGAAAATTACCAGTTCCCTGGCAAGCACTACTACTTTCTATAAGCATTTATGTTGCTCTACCCTTAGTGGCAGGTTATTTTTCCAGAAAATGGATAATAAAGGCAAAAGGCGAAAAATGGTTTAAAGAGAACTTTTTACACCTTCTTACTCCGGTATCAATTATTGCTCTTTTATTTACGTTAATCTTACTTTTTTCCTTTAAAGGTGAAATTATTTTAACTAAACCTCTAACTATACTATGGATAGCTATTCCACTTTTTATCCAAACTAACCTTATCTTTTTTCTCACCTATGGATTAGCAAAACTATTGAAACTTAATTATGAAGATGCTGCTCCTTCTGCGTTAATTGGGGCAAGTAATCATTTTGAGGTGGCCATTGCTACCGCTGTAATGATTTTTGGCTTATCTTCTGGTGCTGCTTTGGCAACAGTGGTAGGAGTTTTAATTGAAGTTCCAGTAATGTTGATGCTTGTTTCTGTTTGTAAAAAAACGCGAAATTTCTTTTAAAATCAAATTGCCTGTCTATGGTTTTTATTTATTTTTTTTCTGTGTCCCGAAAAAAGATCAAATATATAATATAGGCAGGTAATTTATTATATTTACCCAGTTAATAATTTTTTATAATAAGATGAATTTCTGGTTTTAAGTATTTCCAAGATAATACTTTCGGTTACTTTGCCTACTCCGTTTATTCTTTTCAATTCTCTCTTTATCGATGATAAAGGTTCTTTTAGTTGTGAGATTGAATAGGCGGCATAACCATAGGGAGAAGTTCTTCCTTTTAGTTTTAAAAGATAATCAATATGCTCTAATATTACTACCACTAAATCATTTTCTTCTAATATATCTTTATAAAGGGCAAGAGGAATACGAGGAGGAATCTTATATTTTTTCATTATACTATTAAAGGTTAGATTTATGGAATTATAATACTCTCCTGCCGCTTCTCCCCATTTGTTTTTTTGGTATATATTTTCATATTCCCTAATAAGTTTTGGACATTTATTTCTGAGTGTATTAAAAAAATAATCTTTCTGCTTCCCTTCTTTTAAAGTCATTCCCCCAAAGATGATAAAATCCAATCTTACTTCACTCGCCTTTCTTATAGTCTCTTCCATTAATTCTGGTGTGTCAGTTATAAAAGGAATAACCGGGAGTAAAAACATACCACAAGCAATTCCTTCATTTTTAAAAAAGGTGAGGGTTTTCAATCTTTCACTGGGAGGCGGGACGCCGGGCTCAAAGATAGCACTTATTTTATCATCTACTGAGGAGAAACTAAAACTTACAATCGTTCTACTTTTTTTGTTAATTTTTTTAAAATATCGATATCTTTCTTAATAAGTGTTGATTTGGTCAGAACGTGAACCGGAAAATTGTATTCGTCCACAAGTTCAAGAGCTCTTCGGCTTAATTGATACTTCTCTTCAATTGGTTGATAGCTATCACCGACACCGCCGCCTATCATAATAAAACTTCTTTTGAAAGGAGCACGTTTTCTTTTGGGGTCTAATTCTCGTCGTAAAATCTCTACGGCATTCACTTTAATAGTTACATCTTCCCCGAATTCTCCATCTACATAGTAGCCTTCTGCTCTCCCGTCACAATAGATACAATTATGAGTACAACCTCTGTACAAATTCATTCCATAACGGGAGATAAACCAGGAATCTATCTTCTTATATTTGCGTAATATAGATTTTGCTTCAATTTCCCTAATAGTCATCTCTTTTATATATCCTTTTCTTATATTTGTACTCATCCACTTTTAATAAATTCATCACTTTAATAGGCTCTTTCTTTATTAGTATTATTTTATTCGCTAAATCTATTTCTTTTTCCTGCATTATCTTTTTAAATTTTTTATTTTTTATTACTTCCCTCTTTAATTGAGATGCCTTTCCTAGTTCAAAGCTTTAGGTGGGATAGAAAATATTCTGCTATATTTCCCCCTCACTTGGTGTGGAAGAATTAAAATGAGGGAGCTTTTAAAATTTAAAAGGGGTTAATTATAAGGGTTGGGGAATTTTAAGGGGTCAAAATACTCCTAATTTTGAGGTATTAAATTACTATTTTTTGGATTTTTTCGTGCGTTACAAAGCATTTTTTAGATGGTCGGGGCGAGAGGATTTGAACCTCCGACCTCTTGGTCCCGAACCAAGCGCGCTTACCAAGCTGCGCTACGCCCCGAAAAACATAAGACATACGGTTACTATTATATGATTACAACCCAAAAAGTACCTAAAGTACTATATTTCAAAAATAGTGCAGATAACATCACATAGTACTAATCAACATACCTAAATTATTTTACTTATAGCACCTTGAAAATTTAAGTAGCAAAAATAGATAAAACCCTTTATTTTATTAGTGTTTTATGCTATAATAAGTCATAAAAATACTAACAAATAAAGGAGGTTACCAATGTCCTTTCAGCTAAATAACGAACAACAAATGGCTATTAATGATGCCCTATTATCACTGACCGAAAGAGAAATGAAATATCTTAAAGGCTCCTGGGCAGAAACATTCAGTAAAAAGATATTTCCCTTTATAGAGGAAGACAGATTTAAAGTATTATATAGTGATAATCCGGCCTCTAGGCCTAATAATCCGGCAAATGTCTATTTCGGACTCCTCATCTTAAGGGAGATCTTTAACCAATCAGATGAAGAAGCCCTTAATTCTTTGATGTTTGATATTAGATACCAATATGCCTTACATACTACCAGCTTTCAAGAACAACCGGTATCTAAAAACAGCCTTACCAATTTTCGGGCAGCGGTATACAGCTATAATCAAGAACACGGTATCGACCTTATCCAAGAAGAGATAGAAAGTCATGCCCAACAATTTTCTAAATTACTTAAGATAGAAGGTAAGACCATCAGGATGGACTCCCTGATGGTAAGCTCCTCTTGCCGAAAATTATCCCGCTTGGAAATTATCTACTCCACAGTTGCGCGACTTATAAAGGTAATAGATAAAAATGCTACGCTAGCGGAAAACTTTAAACCCTATCAAGAAGAAGGCCACTATAATGATACCATCTACCGCTCAAGAGATAAAGATCTAAATAGTAAAATCAAAAAAGTACTAAAAGATGGTTTAAGACTCCATCATCTCTATAGAAAGAATAAAGAAATAAGTAAAACCGAAGAGTTTAAACTTCTTAGCCGGATGTTAAAAGAGCAAACCAGAAAAGGTAGGATAAAGCCTTCTAAAGAGATATCACCTGACTCTTTACAAAACCCTACCGATCCGGATGCTACCTACCGCAAAAAAGGTAAGAAGAAACACATAGGTTATACTGTCAACATAGTAGAAAAGTTTGATGATAAGAATAGGATGATAACCGGGTATGACTTACAAAAAAATACCTATAGTGATCAGAAATTCGCCCAGGATACCATTTCCAAACTACCTGTAGAAAAGGATGAAGTAACCGCTCTGGTTGATGGTGCCTATTACTCTGAAGATATAGCCAAGAAAGCTGAAGCCAAAGGGATAAAGATGGTTCCTACTAACCTGGTAGGTGGAGGTAAAAATAGTAATAGTGATAAATTTGAAATAGATGAGAAAGAACATACAGTAAAGAAATGTCCTTCTGGTCATCAGCCGATAACCAGTACCTTTAAAGAAGGATCCTATAGAGCACACTTTAATCAGAAACACTGTAGTAATTGTCCCCTACGTAAAGATTGTTCGGTAGTAAAACAGAAGAAGAGTTATCTCTTTAAGGTATCAGAGAAAACCTTCCACCGCTCCCAGCTTATCGCTAAGATGGGAACCTCCGAGTATCAAGAGTTAGCCAGGAAAAGAGCCGGAATAGAAGGTATCCCCTCAACACTAAGGAGGAGGTACAAGATAGATCATCTGCCGGTAAGGGGAGAAGTACGTTCAAAGGTGTGGTTAGGGTTTAAGATATCAGCCATAAACTGTAAGAGATTGATAAAAGGGTTGATGAATAGGCCTATACCCGAGCTTTCTACTCTTTTATATAACCATTTATTTTCGCTATTTAGTTTTCAAAGGACCTATAGAGTTAAATTTGCTGCTTAGGTTAAATATGTTGTATTAAATAGTTAGTTTTTGGGAGATAATCATTATATAATATTAAATTATATCATAACCATCTATTCGGGGCTACTAATTTATTCGTGTTGAGTATCGTGTATTAAGTATCGCGTTAAGAAAGAAAAAGAAAATAAATTAAGGATAATTAGAGAAAAGACTCAAGCATAAATTTTTCGTCTAAGCACCCCGCTAAAGTTTACGTAAATTTTCATTTTGTTTTTATTTACTTATAATTATTTTAATTTGATTGCTGTTTTTAATTTACTGGCAATGAAGGAAGCGGCAATTATTTTTAAAATATCACCGGGCAAAAAAGGCAGCATACCTACTGTTATTGCTTTTTTTATTCCTATCCCTGTGACCAAAGATAATTGAGTTATGCCTATAATATATAGAATTAATGTTCCTATTATCCCTGCCAGAAAATAATAAAAAATATTTTTTTCATTTTTCAATTCCATTATCTTTCCAACAATAAGAGCACAAATTATAAATCCAAATAAAAATCCCCCGGTTGGTCCAAATAAAATACCTATCCCAGCTTTAAAGCCAGCAAAAACTGGCAAACCTACTACGCCCAACAACACATAGATTATCTGGCTTGATGCTCCCATAACGCTCCCCAGGGTCATAGCTGCCAAGAGAGTAAATAAAGTCTGTAAAGTAAGAGGAACAGGATAAAGAGGAATCGAAATGAATGCTCCCACTGCAGTTAACGCAGCGAATAATGAAACTAAAGTCATTTGACGGATATTTATTTTTGACATTCTTAAATCCTCCGATTTTTTGATAAATTAATGTTAACCAAAATAATATCTTAAGTTAACGGTAATGTCAAAAAAATTTAAATGATGGTTCCGGAAATTATTTCTACCAGTTGGCTATCTTCTTTTTTTAAAATCAGTGCTCCACTTTCGTTTATATCCATCGCTTTTCCTGTAATAATTCTCTCTCCCATATCTACTTTTATCTTTTTCCCCAGAGTGTGGGAGCATAGTTTCCATTCCTTCAAGATAGAAGAAAATTCTCTTCTTTTTAATATTTCGTAATACTTTTCAAATTCCTGCAAAAAGACCTGTACTAACTTAACCCGCAAAACCTCTTTACCTAAAATTTCTTTTAAAGAAATCGTATTCTCTTGAATATCTTCAGGGAAGTCTCGATGATCTATATTCACATTTATACCTATTCCCACTACTACCCAGTTTATTATATCTAACTCGGCACTCATTTCAGTTAGTATTCCACATACTTTTTTCTCATTTATTAATATATCATTTGGCCATTTTATTTGAGATTCAATTTGAGTGCATATCTTGATAGCCTTTACTACCGCTACTGCAGTCATCAAAGTTATTCGAGATATATAAGAAGGAGAAAGTTTAGGGTATAATATTATGGAAAGCCAGATACCTCCGACAGGTGAAAACCATTCCCGGCCTAATCTCCCCTTCCCTGCACTCTGCCTTTCAGCAATAATTAACGTGCCTTCGTCTATTCCCCCTGCTCTATGCAAGGCTTTCTCTTTAGCCATTATATTGGTAGATTTTAATTCGGGGAAATAGAATATCTCTTTACCGATATAGTTTGTGGATAATCCTCTTTGAATTTCTTGAGGGATTAAAAGGTCAGGGCGGGAAATCAGACAATAGCCCAGATTTTGGTCAGCTATTATCTCATACCCCATATCCTTTAGTCTTTGTATCTGCTTCCAAACCGCCACCCGGGAGATGCCTAATTTTTGGGCTAGAACTTCACCGGAAATGTATTCTTTCTCTCTTAAATATTTTAATATATTACCTGTCATACTTTATATCCTGCCAAACGGGAACAGGGGACGGTTCTCTGTTCCTTTTCGTTAAAAGGTAAAAAGGACCGGAGAATCGTCTCCTGGTACATTATTTTAAACGGGAGGCTAATAGCTCACTGTCTTTATCTATATCTCTAATCTGCTTAAAATCAACTATAAAAGAGCCCTTACTCTCTAATAAACCCATTAAATTCTTCAGGGTTTTATCATTCCCAATTAATCTAGGGATGATAAAGGCAATAGTCTTTTTTCTTTCCAATCCAGCACATCTTTTAATATAATCGATTAATTTAGAAGGTAATTTCCCTTTAAACATACTTGAAACCGGGCAGCCCACCAAGACAAATTCATAAGGTAACAGACTACAGGCAGTTGCTCCTCTCTCTGCTTTAATTACCTTTAATTCATTCCCTTTTCTTTCGATAACTGATGATATTCTTTTCACAAATAATTCTAATTTTTTATTTTCCCCATCATAAATTAATGCTGCTCTCAAAATATTTCCTCCAACTTGATACAGGGGACGGTTCTCTGTATTATTTATCTAAACCTTAAATAATACAGAGAACCGTCCCCTGTATTATTTAATCAAATATTACTTTTTCTACCCCCTGTAGTTTATCTAATATTTTATTGGTAATCAATTTTAGATGTTCAGGCCTCTTAACAAAATCCAAATCATCTGCAGGCACATTTAAGATAGGGCAAATATTAAAATTCTCTATCCACTCCTCATATAAAACATTTAACTGATTCAAATATTCCTCAGAGATAGCTTTCTCATAATCTCTTCCTCGTGAAGAAATTCTTTTTAAGAGAGTGGGAACTGAAGCTTGAAGGTAGACGATTAAATCCGGAGGAGTAAGAAATTGGGTCATTATTTTAAACAATTCCTGATAATTTTCATAATCGCGATTCTCCATATATCCCTGCTGATTTAAATTTTTAGCAAATATATCCACATCCTCATAAATACTTCTATCCTGAACTACAGAGGCAGGATTCTTTAATATCTCCTGATGATGACGAAATCTCTTAGACAGAAAAAATATTTGGAGATGAAAACTCCACTTTTTCATATCTTTATAGAAATCCTCTAAATATGGGTTGTTTTCCACTACTTCATAATATGCCTTCCAACCTAATCTTTTACTTAAGAGATCAGTTAAACTTGATTTACCGCAGCCTATATTCCCTGATACAATAATAAATTTTTTCATTTTGAATCATCCCCCTTTATAAATTTCATCAATAATATATTCAAGGTCTTTGTTTTTGCCTACAAAATCAAGACCGTTGGTGTTTATTTTAATTAATTTTGTTTTTTTATAATTATCGGGATAAGAAAAAAATTCTTCATAGGCCAAATTCAATCTTCTCATATATTCAAAAGACATTTTTCGCTCAAAAGGCCGATCTCTTAGTGCTATCCTTTTCATTAACATTTCGGTGCTTGCTTGCAGGTAAATAATTAAATCTGGCCGAGGAATATCTTTAACCATAATTTCATAGAGGTGTTCATACATGGAAAGTTCATTTCCGGAAAGATTAAGATGGGCAAATATCCTATCCTTGGCAAATAGGTAGTCAGAAAAAACTGTTTGATTAAATAAATCTTGCTGGGCTAATTCTAATTGTTGTTTGTAGCGGCTCAACAAAAAAAATATTTGAGTCTGGAAGGCGTATCTTTCTATATCATTATAAAATTTAGATAAAAAGGGATTTTCTTCCACCACCTCTAAATTGTGTTTTGCATTAAACCTTTTACTTAGCAATAAAACTAAACTTGTTTTTCCTGCTCCTATGGCACCCTCAACTGCAATGAATTTGCTTTTAAGATTAATCATCTACCTCCTCCTCTATTTTTTGGGAATCAAGCTGATTATTTTTCCTTTCGTAATTCCACTCATAGGTCGAGTACTTACTTTCTAAAAGTTCTTTGGAAATTTTTTCTTCCTGTATAGTTAATTTACCTTCCGATAATCTTACCCCAAACTCTTCTTCAAATCCCCGGGGAAGAATTTCAGATAATTCTGAAAAACTTATCTTTCTCTTTAAAATCTCTTCCAGGCTGGTGGCATTAAATCTTGTTTTAAACCTTTCTCTTATCTGAGCTGAGGGAAAATTAAATACAGAGAATAGCTTATCTTTTTCTAATTCTATCAATAAAGAACCGTGTTGTAAAACTATTTCCCTTTTTCTTACCTGAGCAGAACCTACAATCTTTTTACCTTCAACCTGTACCTCGTATTGAGAGGGAACAGAAAAACAGATTGATTTAAAATCAGAATGATGGATTTCAGATTTTTCCCCTTTAGGTAAAGAGTCACTCTTTAATTTTTCTCTCAGAGGAACTAATTCGGCCGTTACCCCAATATAAGAAAGACCTCTAATCATTCCCCCGCTAATCTTTTTATAGGTCTCTAATATAGAATCATTAACCAAAGGATGATTTTCTTTAATTATAAAACTATAGGTTAACTCTTTGTCATGCAAAACTGCCTTCCCTCCGGTTGGCCGACGAACAATATCGATACCCAAATCCTGACAAGTTTCTACATCAATCTCCTTCTTTAGATCCTGAAAATAACCCAAAGATACAGCCGGGGGAGACCATTGATAAAACCTGATAGTAGGGGGAACTAAACCTTCCCGGTGAGCTGTCATTATTGCCTCATCAATTGCCATGTTCATAAATCCAGTATGATAATTATCTTTTATTAATCGCCATTCCATCAATTTTATCCTTTCTACTTTTGATTATGGGAATTAATGTGCTTGATAAATATACCTTCTTATATATAAGCTATCAGCCTGCCCCTGCAAAAACAGAGGATACCTGTCCTACTCGCAATAATTTTAGTAATGGATTCCTGCTTCCGCAGGAATGACAAAACGATCTGCAAGTCCTTGTAGGGGCGTATTGCAATACGCCCCTACTTCTTCTAACTTCCATTTTTTATTTCCTTACTATATATTACATACGATAACTATATAATACAAATTGACTTCTTGTTCTTGTTCTCTTCACGCGATACTCGATACGCAATACGCGATACTAATCAGGTTTTCGATAAAAAATAAGGCTAACAAAATTAAAAAACCTGTTAGCCTTATTTTTTATTCTATTTATTAAAATAAGTTGCTGGGATATAAACATAAATTATTAAATTTATAAATATTTTAATTAATTATTTTTTTGTAATTATTCAGGTTTTACCTCTGTTTTAAATCTGTTGATTGCCTGCATTCCTTCATTAATAACAAATCCAGCTAATATCAGCAGAACAACCGATACACATCCTAATAGATAATTTCCTTTAGCAAAGTTCTGGAATACCATAGTAATTAGAGCAACAACTGTAACAAGAATCATAAAGATCATTGGATACATAGTTACTGCGTAGTTCTTGCCCATATGAGCTAACCAGGCAGTTGCTCCTAATAAAGCTAAACCAGCAAGAAGCTGATTTGAAGCCCCAAATACTGGCCAGATGGCTTTCCAAGTACCACTTAAGGCAAGCGCTCCACCAAATACTATGGTAATAATTGTAGCTACAAATCTATTAGAAAGAGCTGGTGCCCATCCTGCAGTGAGCTCCTCTAAGGCATATCTCCCTAATCTGGTAGCAGTATCTAACGTAGTAAGTAAGAAAGCAGATACAGTTAAAGCACCAAAGGCTATTCCTGTCTTTTCTGGTATACCTAAATTAGCTAAAAAGTTTCCCATACCATGGGCAAAGACGCCAACTGGTCCACCCCAATTAGCCAATCCGTCAGCTAATCCTGCTTTAGTTAACATAGCAGCAGTTCCTAAAGCAATAACCGCTAATAATCCTTCTAATAGCATTGCTCCATAACCTATTACCTTAGCATCTGTTTCCTTATTCAATTGTTTAGAGGAAGTTCCGGAGGAACAAAGAGAATGAAACCCAGAAATTGCCCCACAGGCAATTATCACAAAAAGCATAGGAAATAGATAACCTACTGGTTGATGAAAAGAAGTATAAGCAGGAAGTTGTAGATTGTGACCTCCAATAAAAATACCTATTACTGCTCCACCTAAAGCGGTATACAGTAAGAATGAAGATAAGTAATCTCGAGGCTGCAATAAAATCCATACTGGCATAGATGAGGCAAAAAAGACATAAATTAATAAGAGGTAAATCCACGTTTTAGCACCCAGAGCAAAAGGTGCTCTTAAACCGATCCAGATGGATACAAATAATAAAATTACTCCAATTATAGATACTATGCTAAGAGATACACCTTTACGATAAAGGGCGAAACCCATTCCTATAGCAATTACTAAAAATAGTATTGAGGCAGTAGCCACAGAAGGATTGGCAGCAAAAGTACTGGCAATCAGAATAGCAAAAACAGCAATAATCAAAATCAGAGCTAACCAAACAAAGATTAGAAATAATATTTTTGCCTTTTTACCAACATTAACCCCGATTACCTCTCCTACTGTTTTACCTTTATGTCTTACCGAGGAAATAAGAGACATAAAGTCATGCACTCCGCCAATAAATATACTTCCTAAAACAATCCATAAAAAACAAGGAAGCCAACCAAAGACAGAAGCTTGTATTGGACCTAAAATTGGGCCCCCTCCCGCAATGGATGCAAAATGATGCCCCATCAGTACCGGTGCTTTCGCTGGAACATAATCCACTCCATCAGTCATAGTATGAGCTGGAGTCTTTTTGCTGTCATCTAGTCCCACAAGTTTTGCTAAATAACCTCCATAAACCTTAAGCGAAATCGCAAAAGCGATTAGGGCTATTAAAACCAAAATTAAAAGATTCATTTAATATAACCTCCTTTCAGGCTATAATAAAAATATTAAGAATATTTTATCAATATAAACTAAAATACTACATTTCTTATTGTCCCAGCAACTTATATCTGAAATACACTACCATATTTATTTTAAGTTTTATCACCCCCCAAAAAAGATTTTACTTTATAGGCAGAAAGCACTTCTTCTCCTTTTTTGTTAGAATACAACTTTTGTCCTTTTAAGTCAATTAGAATCAATCTTATATCACACCATCCCTTTAAACCAAGTAAAAAAGACTTAGAAAATTTGAATTTTTCAGCAAAATTAATTGCCTCTTCGGAAAAACCAGAAGTAGAAACTAATACACCATTTATAATAGTGTACATAGTATTTACAGAAGGAACAACTAATTCATTAACCAAAGATTTTATAAATTTAGAAAATTCTTCTACTTCATTTTTATCTACAAATCTTTTTTCTGCCTTAACTACCGCATATTCTTTAGTATAATGCTGATCAATCTTTATCTTTTTAGTTAAAACTTGGCGAAAATGTTCAGTAGAAGATTGGGCAAATATATCTAATTTTACTCCCAATATTTCTTTATTTCTTTCTACTTCATAATAATATTTATAACGTTCTTCTAAATCTCTTAAATACGCCTCTAATTTATCCGGTATATTTTCTTCCACTTTTTTACCTTAAATCTATAAAGTTTTAAAACAATAATTCCTATTTATATATTCGACAAAAAATTAAAAACTCCTTCTTTTTTAAAAATATTTTTAAACTTTTTCTGATTTAATTTAAATTTAGACTATGTTATAATAAATTAGTCGTTAGTGAATAAGGAGGCATTAAAATGAGTCCCGGTTTTTTTAAAAAATTATTCGGAAAAAGAGAAGAAGATTCCTCGGAATTTCTCTGGATTTATAGCCAGTGTGATAAGTGTGGAGAAAAATTTAGAACCCTTATCAGGAAATATAATGATCTTACCCCCACATATAAAGATGAAGGACCAGCTTATATATTAAAGAAAGAATTAATCGGAGCTTCTTGTCCCAATCGAATTAATTTGCATTTGGAATTCGATAGAAATTACCGAAAGATATCGGAAGAAATCACCGGCGGCCATTTTATTTCCAAAGAAGAATATCAATCCTAAACTTCCAAAAATATTTATTAACAAATTAAAGGATGCTTGAAAAATTATTTTGTATAAAATATATAAAAGTATTTAAAGGGGAAAATGAAATGGAAAAAAAAGAATATTTAAGTAGAGCCAAAGAACATCTCTTTATGACAGGAATTAACGATAGTGCCACCAAGTTGTGTTCTGCCAATATGGTTTATGGAATAGCCAAAATTCACTTCCTTCAGGAAAAGCTTGGCTTAAATCCTGATGCTACCTTTATATCTACTCCTGATGCCACTATCACCAGAAATGTAGAAAGGTGGAAGAATGGTTTTAGTTATGGTGGAAAAATTGAATGGGGAGATGGGGCTTTAGAATTAATAATATTAGATGTTCTACCCAACGCCTGTGGAATGCTGGTAGGTGGTTTAGAAAAACTTCCTGAGATAGAAAACTTAATTGACAAAGTAACCAAACTTTCTGCAAAAACTTCTGATATAAGGGTTGAAGGGATAAAAGTTATCTGGGATTTTGGTAAGGGAAATCATTTTATAGATGTATTTAAGGTGAGGAATATCGCCGGAATTGAAGATTTTCCACCTTATATGTTTATTGTTCATGGTGCAGGTGATGAGTTAAGAGACGATAACCAAAGGGGTTATGGCCTGTACTATTATCGGAGTAAAAAATTAGAGGAAATTGCCGAAAAAATAGACACCCCGTTTGGTAAAATTAGGTTCCTAACTGGGAAGAAAGCTACCAACTATTACGAACAGTATAAATTTGTTGAAGATTTTTCCAAAAAGAGAAGAATTGAATTTGCTAAAAGATTGTTTGGAGATTTTAAAACAATCTCCAATGAAACTCACCAGGGGTTAGCCGATATAAACACTATGCTCTTGGGTTGTCATAATATAAAAGATAATAAGATTTTACCCATTGCCTTACGGGGAGATTTGCCGGCATATCTGGTATATGGCAAACCTTCTTTTAGCAAAGAGCAGATTGAAAATTTAGGTTTTGAAAAAAGAGCTAAAAAACTAGGCCTAACAAAAAAGCTTAAAAACGCCAATGTAGTCCCCCATGGCGGTGGTTATCATTTTCCAGATTTATTGAATGTACTAAGTGTGGTTGAAAATAATGGAGAGAGATATTTCTTAATGGATTTAAATAATGACCGAGGGAAAAAAGTAATTAAAGATGTAAGAGAAATGCCTTATGATTACAGAGGAAGAATGGTAGTTTTGCGAACCCTGGAGTTAGGCCTGGCTGAAGTTGCTACCAAGCTAATTCCTTTGTATGTATTAAAAATATAAATTCTGAAAAGAATAGTAAACAGAAAAACCTATTTCTTTTAAGATCTTTTCTGTTTATTGCGTATCGCGTAAAAAATTAGTTAGTTAGTTAGTTAAAAAACAAATTCAAGATAGGAAATTTATTTTTTGTTTATAGTTTATATTTTTTAGGCGAGATTGCTGCACCCTGATAAATCAGGATTCGCAATGATATTTTAATAGATTCCCGTGCAGCTTACATCCACGAAAGTGGGTACGGGAATGACAGAATTGAGAAATCTGTAACCCGAAACCTATTAACTGGATAACTAGATAACTAGTACCAACTAACCAAATATGCTATATGTTCTACGCTAAAGTACGAGATACGAATTTGGCTCCTGGCTACTGACTTCTGGATTCTTCTTTCTTCACTACATACTATATACTCGATACTATATACTGTCTTTTAATATACAAATCGAGTAATGGTTGCTAAAATAATGGCTAAAATAGAAGTAAAAGCTATAGTAAATAAAGTCCGTTTACTTCCAATTTCTTTCCATAGAACCGCAATAGTCGCTATACAAGGAACATAAAAA
>JAKLPU010000067.1:0-5382 GCA_022013755.1 Candidatus Atribacteria bacterium
ATCGCAACTGGAGGGAAACAGTATCTAGTAAAAGAAGGAGATATTATCAGGGTTGAAAAGTTAGACCAGGAAAAGGGAAAGAAAGTAGAATTTGACCAGATACTAATGGTTGACAAAGATGGTGAACATGTTATTGGCCGACCTCTAGTAGAAAAAGCTAAGGTTGTTGGGAAAGTTTTAAACCAGGATAAAGCTAAAAAGATTCTAGTTTTTAAATATAAACCCAAAAAAAGATATCGCAAAAAGACCGGACACAGACAGCTTTATACTGAAATTTTAATTGAAAAGATAATAATTTAAAGGTATAATATAAAGTATCAGGATAATTAAACATTTAAAACATAATTTAATCAGAAGCAGGGTTAAGAGGGTGAGGTGAGAATTTATGGCACATAAAAAAGGTCAGGGATCAATTAAAAACGGTAGAGATAGTAATGCCAAACGGTTAGGAGTAAAACGATTTGCCGGTCAATTTGTAACAGCGGGCAGTATCTTAATAAGACAAAGGGGAACTAAAATTCTTCCCGGAGAAAATGTGGGAAGAGGGAATGATGATACCCTGTTTGCTTTAACTGAAGGATTTGTAACTTTTGAAAGAAAGGGAAAAGATAGAAAGCAAGTTTGTGTTTATGCTGAGAGGTCTTAAAATGAGAAAACAATTTTATTAAACTAACCCTGAGTTTTATTGTAAAACTCAGGGTTTTTTAGTATCATTAGGTAAAACAATAAAAAATGAAAAGAAAGTGCCAGAAAAGTTTCCCAAAGGTGCCAGGCACCTTTGGGAAACTTTTCTGGGAATTTTCATTTTAGCGGGAGAAGAGCATGTTTGTGGATAGAGTGAAAATAAAAGTGAGAGCAGGAAGAGGGGGAAATGGAGCCGTAAGTTTCAGAAGAGAAAAGTATATCCCCAAAGGTGGGCCTAACGGGGGAGACGGAGGAAAAGGCGGAGATATAATTATTGAAGCAGATGATAAGATTGGCACTTTAATAGACCTTTATAATCACCCTCATCAAAGGGCAAAAAACGGAGAAAGCGGGCAGGGAAGTAACAAGAAAGGGAAAAACGGAGAAGATTTATTTATAAAAGTTCCTTTGGGAACTTTGGTAGAGGATATGGACAGCTCCACCATTTTAAGTGATCTAATAGAAAACGGACAAAGAATTATTGTAGCTCGGGGTGGACAGGGTGGACGGGGAAATTTTCGCTTTAAAAGCTCTATTAGAAGGAGCCCCAGGTTTGCTCAAAAAGGAGAACCTGGAGAAGAAAAGAAACTATATTTAAGTCTAAAAATAATTGCCGATGTAGGATTGGTTGGCTATCCTAATGCCGGAAAATCTACTCTGCTTTCTCGAATTTCAGCAGCTAAACCCAAGATTGCCGATTATCCCTTTACCACTCTCAGCCCTAATTTAGGAGTAGTTAGTGTAGATGAAGCAAAAAGTTTTATGGCAGCAGATATTCCCGGTCTGATCGAAGGCGCCCATCAAGGGACTGGTTTGGGAGATGAGTTTTTAAAACATATTGAAAGAACTAAAATAATCTTACATATTATCGACGGTTCTCTAATAAAAAAAGAGGATCCATTGTATAGTTTTAGGGCTATAAACAAAGAATTAAATAATTTTAGTGAAAAACTGACAAAAAAACCCCAGCTTATAGCCATAAACAAATGTGACCTTCTTTCTGTTAAAGAAAATATGATCTACTTTAAAGATGCTTTCCATAAGGAAGGTTATCAAATATTTCCCATTTCTGCTCTGACCGGAGAAGGATTAAATAAACTAATCTATAGTCTTTCTTCTTTATTGGATGAATTAAAATTAAAAGAAAAAGAAACGATTACTGAGGTTTTACCTAAAAAAGGGGCAGTGTATAAATTTACCCCCCGGTTTGTAATTAATAAAAAGGGAGACCTTTATGAAGTTATCGGTGCAGAGATTGAACGGATAGTAGCGATGACCAATTTTGGTAATGAGGAAGCAATAGATTATTTCCAGAAAATTATAAAAAAAATGGGTTTAGAAAAGGATTTAATTAAAAAAGGAATTAAAGGGGGAGATCAGGTAAAAATCAAGGAAATCATTTTTACTTTTTCAAATAAATAAGGTATAATTTTGATAATTAGCGTATAGCGTGGAGCGTATAGAAATATAGTGATAAGTAATGAGTAATTAGTGACAAATTACAAGTTTCAAGTTTAATGAAAGTAAGAAATGACGTATTACCTGCCGCATTGACCGAAAGACCGGCAGACTGGTTGACTGGTAGACTAATTTATCTGGTAACTGGTGAACTAGGTAACCAAGTAACTAAATAAACTTGCATTTTGTATCTTGCAATTATTAACTGAAAACCGAAAACTGAGAACTTGTATTTAATACTAACGACTATTCACTATTCACTAACGACTAGTTTAAGTGGTCAATTAAAGCAAAGGTGAATTAATGGCTAAAATAATTAATTATCTTTTAAAAGAAAAATTATCATTGAAACTTTTTTGCATCATTATTATTTTTATTATAATGATAAGTTTTTTTTATAATATTCAGATTGTTCAGGCCTCTGACAGGAAGATAAGCGTTTTATATTTTAATAATCATACCGGGCAGTCAAGCTGGGATTGGCTAAGTAAAGGCTTGACCGACATGCTGATAGGTGATCTTTCTCAGATTGATATTTTCATCTGTTCTTCTCGTCAAGAGATAGAGGATTTGTACTATAAATATGACTTGTTACCCATTTCAGCCGAGATAGATAAATCTCTATTAATCCAGTTTAGTAAGAATTTAAATGCTGAGGTTATATTTTTTGGCGATTTCTATCTTTCTTCTCCCTCTAGTTTGAATTTAAGTCTTAAAAAGTACGATAACTCCACCGGAGAAATTACCGCTTTTCGAGATTTTATAGTGGGAGACACAGATATTTTTAACTTAAAAGATAAGGTAGTTTTATTTATCTTAAAAGAGTTAAATGTTGAATTATCAATTCAAGATAAAGATAAATTAACAAAAACTCCCACCACTTCGCTTAAAGCTCTGAATAATTATTACAAATGTCTTGATTTAATGGATAAAGCCATTGTTGAATATGAAGGTGTTGATTATCCCAGTAAAAAGTTATGGGCTGAGGCCATAGAATACGGAGAAAGGGCAGTGGCAGCAGACCCTAAGTATGCCGAAGCTTATTATCTTTTAGCGGAGATTTATAACAGGACCCGTTGGACTATTAGGGAAGCAAACAGTTTAAATAGCTTTATCCAACTGATAGAAGATAATCATTTAAAAAGTAAAGATATTTATAAAAAAGCTTCTCAGGCTTATTTTCGATTAGGATATGCCTTTTATTCTAAAGGCGAGAATGAACAGGCGACTGAATATTTTATTTCTTCTACAAAATATGATCCTGATTTATTAGAGGCCCATCTCTATTTGGTTCAAATTTATTATGATATGGGTGAGATAGGCCTTTCTCTTGATGAATGTAAAGAAGTTTTAAGGATAGACCCCCAGAATAAAGAGATTTCCTGGATTATTAAAAAGAACGAACAGTCCCAAAAATACGGCCGGAAAGCTTATGAAAACTACGAAAAAGGTTATCTATCTTATAAAAATAGCAATTTTAAAGAAGCGGTAAGTTATTTTGAATCATCTATTTTAGCAAATACTGATTTTAAGGAACCTCATTACTATTTGGCCTTAAGCTATTACGAGATAGGGGACCTGGATAATTCTATTTATCAATGGGAAGAAGTTATCAGGATTGATTCTTTCGACAATACAGCCAAACATTTTTTAAATAATTGCCTGGAAGAGAAAAAATACGGGAGAGAGACTTTAAAGTATTTTAACACCGGCTATGATTATTATTTGAAAGGTGAATATGATAAAGCCCTCGAAGAATTTACTAGATCTTTAGATTATAATCCGGAATTTGAAAAAGCCCGTCAATTTCTTTCCCGCTCATATTATCAGCTTAATCTGATGGACGAATACCGCGAAGAAAGAAAAAAGACGACCGAATTAAAGGCCAGTAGTGAGGAGGAAAAAGCTGTAGAATATTATAAATTAGGCTATGAATTTTATTCTTTAAAGAATTATGCCGTGGCTATTGAAGAAATAAAAAAAGCCCTGGATATAAAGAGTGATTATCCCCATGCCCGCTATCTGTTGGCCGAGTGTTATTTCCAGCAGAAGGAATATAAGTTGGCTCAGGTAGAGTATGAGAGAGTAGTCACCGATTCGGAGATAAACGAGTTTACCGATGATGCCCTTTGGGGCAGCGGATGGTGTTATTATCTGTTAGAAGAATATGAAGAAGCGGCCAAGAGGTTTTTGAAATTATTAAATGATTTTCCCGATAGTGATTTAGCCTTACAAGCGAGACATAAGCTGGGTAAATCTTATTTTCAGGAGAATAATTATGTGGATACAATCAAAGTATGCCGGGAATTTTTGGAGAAATATATCGAATATAAAGGGAAAGAGACAGAAGAAGTGTATTACTTGTTGGGTCAGGCTTACTTCAGGTCTGGAAAATATAAAGAAGCAGAAGAAGTATTTAATAATTTATTATTTTTCTTTCCGGGGTTTGAATTGGTTTCCGAAGTGAAATATTATAATAGTTTGAGTTTGTTTAAAGAAAATAAATATGAAGAAGCAATAGTACAATTAAAGGACTTAATCTCAGAAACAGGAATAGAAGATAAGAGAAAAAAAGAGGCTCAATATTTACTGGCTCGGTGTTGGCTTAATTTACAAGAATACAGTAAAGCCATTGAAAATCTGGATGGCTTAAAGCAGTTCGAAGTGGAAGATTCTTTATTGGAAAAAGTCAGTTTTGATTTAGGTTTAACTTATTCTCGGCAGGGTGATAAGGAAAAAGCAATTTTAGAATTTCAAGAATTTATAGAGAAATATCCGCAAAGTGAACTTATTAAGTCAGCCCATTTCGAATTGGGTAAGAATTTGTATGGTTTAAAAAAATATCAATTAGCTTTATCAGAATTAAAGGAAACATCCACCGATGAAGCACTCTATTTAAGAGGGAAGGCCTCTAAAGAATTAGGGGATCAAGAAGGAGAAATTGCAGCATTCGAAGAATTAAGAGAAAAGTACCCCCAGAGTAATTTTTCTCAGGAGGCCTATTTTAGATTAGGCAATTATTATTATAATCAGAAGAGAGATAAAGAGGCAATTGAGGAATTTAACAAAATTATCCAATTTTTCCCTCAATCTCCTTTTCTCTCGGAAAGCTATTACTGGATGGGGTGGAGTTATTTTAAATTAACTGATTATAAGAAGGCGAGCGAATATTTTAACCAAGTGGAAGAAGATGAAGAAAATTTAGATTTGGGGCAAAGAGCAAAGTTTATGGCGGCAGAA
>JAKLPU010000068.1:0-3615 GCA_022013755.1 Candidatus Atribacteria bacterium
AGTAATGATGCTGTTTGTCGGTCCTCCGGAAGTAGATATGGAATGGACGGATAAAGGGATGGAGGGAGCATCTCGATTCTTGAATCGAGTTTGGCGGTTAATCTACAATAATATCGATTGTTTTAAAAAGCCGAAAAATAAGGAAGAAGTTTCCCCGGAAGATATAAGTGTGGAAGCTAAAAAAATAAGACAAAAGACCCACCAAACCATTAAAAAGGTTACCGAAGATATCGAAGAAAGATTTCACTTCAATACTGCCATTAGTGCCATTATGGAATTAGTCAATGAAGTATACAAATTTCAGTTAGGAACAGAAGAAAAACAGGGGAAAGAAGGAGATGTATTTGTTTTAAAAGAGGCTTTGGAAATGATAGTCAGGCTTTTAGGTCCTATTGCTCCTCATTTTTCAGAAGAGCTATGGCAGGAGATGGGGAACAGAGAAAGTATTTATATACAGCCCTGGCCTAAGTATGATAAGAGGATGTTAGAAGAAGAGGAAAAGCTAATTGTAGTACAGGTAAATGGAAAGCTAAGAGAGAAATTGACAGTGCCTGTATCTTACGATGACGAGAAAATAAAAGAGGAAGCACTTTCTTTGCCAAAAATACAAGAAAAAATTAAAGGCAAAAAGATTATAAAAGTTATTGTTGTTTCTGGGAAACTGGTAAATATTGTGATAAAATAATAAAAAATAGCGTAGAGCGGGTAGCGTATAGCGTATAGTGAAGAAAAGAAAATACAGGAAAAATTAGTAGAGGCAGACCTTGTGTCTGCCTCTAATGAGTAATGTGTTTAGGATTGCAATGTGTCGTGTTGTAGCATCACGGCGTTGCCGTGATGAATAAAAAATAATTAAATTTAAATTGATAAAGGAGGAAATATTTTTATGGCTACTTTTGGTGATTTAAATAGTTTTATCGGTATTGGCAGATTAACCAGAGACCCGGAACTAAGATATACGCCCGGCGGGACAGGAGTATGTAAATTTGGCATTGCCATAAATAGAACGTATCGAAATCAGGAAGGAAATAACATTGAAGAAGTTCTCTTTATAAATGTAACAACCTGGGGTAAGCAGGCAGAAAATGTTTCACAATTTTTAAAAAAAGGCAGAAGGGTAGCTATAAGCGGCGAATTAAGGTCTAATAATTGGCAGGATAAAGAAGGAAACAAGAGAACTTCTTTTGAAATTAACGCCAGAACTGTACAGTTTTTAGATTTAGTGAAAGATGCAGGTGCTGCAAAAGAAGGTCCCGCAGAGAGCGAAGAAAATGTTTCTGATGAACCAATCAGTGAAGATACTTCAATATCAGAAGACGATATTCCGTTTTAAACTAGCGTATAGCGTAGAGCGTACAGCGGATAGTGAAGAAGAAAAAACATAGGAGTCAAATTAGTAGGGGCAGACCTTGTGTCTGCCCATAAGAAGGCGTATTACATGCGCCTTTTCAGATAAACTTAAATTTGCAAAATTACTAAATATTATGCTAATATTGTTATAGACAAAGAAAAAAAGAGATGTTATAATATCACTTGCATAGAAAAAAAGAAATAAGTGGGCGGGTAGCTCAGTTGGGAGAGCACTGGTTTTACAAGCCAGGGGTCACAGGTTCAAGCCCTGTTCCGCCTACCAATTTTTTAATAAAAACATAAAGGGGCCGTAGTGCAGCTTGGTTTAACACGCCTGCCTGTCACGCAGGAGATCGCGAGTTCAAATCTCGTCGGCCCCGCCATTTTCTCTAATGGTATAATTATGTAAGGCGATTTAAATGCCGAGATAGCTCAGTTGGTAGAGCAGTGGACTGAAAATCCACGTGTGCCCAGTTCGATTCTGGGTCTCGGCACCAGGTTTTTTGCGGAAATAGCTCAGTGGTAGAGCATCGCCTTGCCAAGGCGAGGGTCGCGGGTTCAAATCCCGTTTTCCGCTCCATTTATATAAAAATTAAATATGGCGGCATCGCCAAGTGGTAAGGCAGAGGACTGCAAATCCTTCATCCTCGGTTCGAATCCGAGTGCCGCCTCCATTTAATTTTAAATTTTAATAAAGAAACCAGGTACCAAGTAGCGGGCGGTTAATTCAGCGGTAGAATGCTTGCTCGACGCGCAAGAAGTCACTGGTTCGAATCCAGTACCGCCCACCATTTAAAATCTAAAAATGAAATAAGATTGCGTAGAAAACAGTAGGCTAAACTTTTCTAAAGAGAGTAGGTATTATTAAAGGTGTAATTATCTACATAAAAGTTTAATCGAACACCCTTTCTACATTAATTCCTAATTTAAAATTCTGAAAAGATGAGTAGGATTAGGCGGGTCATATTCGATAAAATATTTTTAAGCGGGTTTTAGTTAATTTTTAGATGTTAACTAAAACTAAAAAAGGTGGAACCGCGAGATTATTAAATTAAACTTCTCGTCCTTTTCTGATACAGGACAAGAAGTTTTTTGTTTAATTATAAGGAGGTAGGTATTATGTCAAATATTAAAGTTGTTTTATTAGATGGTTCGGAAATAAAATTGAATAAAGGAGCTGCTTTATATGATGTTGCTGTCAAAATAAGCCAAAAATTAGGCAAGGAGGCAATTGCCGGTGTAGTAAACGGAGTGGAAAAGGATTTGAATTATGTCCTTAAGGATAATGACCGGATTGAGATTATAACTTTTGCCTCACCTGAAGGCAGGGAAATTTACCATCATAGCAGTTCCCATATTATGGCCCAGGCGGTAAAGGAATTATTCCCCCAGGCAAAATTAGCCATTGGACCAGCCATTAAGGATGGCTTCTATTATGATTTTGATTTAGACCGTTCTTTTACTCCGGAGGATATGGTACTTATTGAGAAAAAGATGAAAGAGATAGTGGGTAGAAATCTCCCTCTAAAAAGGATAGAGATAAGTAAAAAAGAGGCTAAAAAATTATTTAAAGAACAAGAAGAAGATTATAAAACAGAACTCATTAAGGATATAGTAGATGATATGGTTACCTTGTATCAGCAGGGAGGTTTTATTGATTTATGCAGAGGCCCCCATATTCCTTCTACCGGGAAGTTAAAAGCTTTTAAACTTTTAAGTATTGCCGGTGCATACTGGAGGGGAAATGAAAAAAATAAGATGCTGCAGCGCGTATACGGAACCTCATTCGATAAAAAATCCGAACTGGACAATTATTTAAAATTAATTGAAGAAGCAAAAAGGAGAGACCATCGAAAATTAGGAAAAGATTTAGATTTATTCAGCTTTCATGATGAGGGAGTCGGTTTTCCTTTCTTTCATCCCAAGGGAATGGTGTTAAGAAATATCCTGGAGGATTACTGGAAAGAGGAACATTATAAGAGCGGCTATACAGAAGTTAAAACACCGATTATCTTAAATAAATCATTATGGGTAAAATCCGGGCATTGGGATCATTATAAGGAAAATATGTATTTTACCAAGATAGATGAGGAAGATTATGCTATTAAACCGATGAATTGTCCCGGAGGAATTTTAATTTACAAAACCACCCTTCACAGTTATAGAGATTTGCCGCTTAGAATGGGAGAATTGGGGTTAGTGCACAGACATGAATTGTCCGGGGTGCTTCACGGACTCTTCAGGGTAAGGTCTTTTACCCAGGAT
>JAKLPU010000069.1:0-4764 GCA_022013755.1 Candidatus Atribacteria bacterium
ACAAATCCCCCCAGTTTATACTTTTCAATTTCTATAAACTATTTTATAAATCTTTAACAATCTACTATCAATAATTTATTCACAGTAATAATTATAACATATCTTTAATTTGTAACCATACTTATTTAATATTTTTAAATTATTTTTTAAAAAAAGAAGGATTTTTAAATGTTCACACAGTAACAGTATAATAGATATAAATTTATTTGCAGTTTAGCCAAAGATATAATAATATTATATTAATAAACAGTGAATAATAAAAATCTTTCTCCTAATTGAATACATTAATCTGTATGAAGGTAGGGGGAGAAGTCTTTTCTTTTACAGAAAAGGAGCCGAAGGGGCACGATGTATGTTACATTTAAACTCTCAGGCAAAAGGACCCTTACTGGACAGAACTCTGGAAAGTTTTTTAATAAACACCGAAGGGGTAATTTTCCATCAGTCATCGGTGGAAAAAATCTCTCAGGTACAAAGACAGAGCAGGAATATTCTTTGAATATTTCTATTCTGTCTTTTTTATTTTAACTAAAATAACAAAAAACTAAGGAGGCACCAAAATGAAATCAGATCTACAAATTGCTCAAGAAGCTAAACTAAAACCTATCACTGAAATTGCTGCATCTATCGGAATAAGGGAAGATGAATTAGACCTTTATGGTAAATACAAAGCCAAAGTCTCTCCGGATATCCTAAAGAGACTACAAGACCGTCCTCAAGCAAAATACATCGTAGTAACTGCTATTACCCCTACCCCTTTAGGAGAAGGTAAGACGGTAACCTCTATCGGCTTAGGCCAAGGTCTGGCTAAGATCGGTAAAAAAGTAATAAATACCCTGCGTGAACCCTCGATGGGGCCAGTCTTCGGGATTAAAGGAGGGGCAGCGGGAGGAGGATATTCCCAGGTAGTCCCCATGGAAGACCTAAACCTTCATTTTACTGGAGATATTCATGCGGTAGGAGCAGCCAATAACCTACTCTGTGCTATGTTGGACACTCATCTGCAAAAGGGTAATAAATTAGCTATAGATATCCATAACATCAATATCAACCGGGTAGTGGACATCTCAGATAGAGCCCTACGTCAAATCATCATCGGCTTAGGAGGAAAGGTTAACGGTATCCCCCGGGAGACCGGCTATGATATTACCGTGGCTTCTGAGGTTATGGCTATCCTCTCTTTGGCTACCGATGTCTTTGATCTTCGAGCTCGATTGGGTCGAATGACGGCAGCCTATACTACAGATGGTAAACCAGTAACCGCCGAAGACCTAAAAGCCGCCGGAGCCATGACTGTTCTCCTAAAAGATGCCTTAAAACCTAACCTCATTCAAACTTTAGAACACGGACCCTGCCTGATGCACTGCGGTCCCTTTGCCAATATCGCTCATGGAAACAATTCAGTTTTGGCTGATCTGATCGCCTGCAAACTGGCTGATTATGTAGTGACCGAATCCGGTTTTGGAGCAGATATGGGCTTTGAGAAGATGTGTAATATCAAGTGCCGTACCAGTGGTTTGAAAGTAGATTCAGCAGTAGTAGTATGTACAATCAGAGCATTAAAGATGCACGGCGGGGCCATAAAAGTAGTAGCCGGCAAACCTTTAGACCAGGAAACTTTGGCCAAAGAAGATTTAGAATCAGTGGCTAAAGGGTGTGAAAACCTAGAGAAACACATAGAAAATGTCCTCTTGCACGGTATCCCCCCGATAGTAGTTATCAATCGCTTCCCCACTGATACCCCAGCCGAGATTGAGCTGATTAAAGAGAAGTCTTTGGCTGCCGGAGCAATCGCTGCTGTCACTCATGAAGTCTGGGCCAAAGGAGGAGAAGGAGGAATTGAATTGGCCGAAGCCGTAGTGGAAGCTACCAAAAAGCCTAATCATTTTCACCACCTCTATCCCTTGGATTTATCTATCAAAGAAAAGATTGAGACTATCGCTACTCAAATCTACGGTGCAGATGGAATTGATTATGCTCCTCTGGCTGAAAAGAAGATTAAATTATTTACCGAAGTAGGTTTTAATAAACTCCCCATCTGTATGGCCAAGACTCACCTTTCTTTATCTCATGAGCCTTCCACAAAAGGCAGGCCTCGTAATTTTCGTATACCAGTAAGAGATGTCAGGGCATCCGTTGGAGCAGGTTTCCTCTACCCTCTTTTGGGAACCATGATGACTATGCCAGGATTACCTTCTGTTCCGGCATCTACCAAAGTAGATATTGATGAGAATGGGAATACAGTGGGATTGTTCTAGATTAATTCGTATCTCGTGCAAACTAGCGTATAGCGTTTAGCGTAGAGCGCATAGTTTGAAAAGAGGGAATCAGATTAGAATTAATCGGGTAAATTGCAAATTATTAAATTAAATTTAATTAGTAAATTATAAACACTTGTATCTTGCTAGTCCAAAAGTATACGCTAAACGCTATACGCTATACTCTACTAATTAATAAGGAGGTGGGACTGAAAGTAATTTGAAAGCAGTATTAAAATGAAATTTAATTAAAATTATTAAATAATAAAATGAATGGAGGAAAGATATTAAATGACTAATAAAGTGATTGAGAATTTATATTATACCAAAAGTGATGAGTGGTTAAAGATAGATGGTGACATTGGAACAATGGGAATTACCGATTATGCTCAGAATCAGTTAGGAGATATTGTTTACCTGGAAAAAATTGAAAAAGGGAAAAAAATAAAACTAGATGAAACACTTACTACTATTGAATCAGTAAAAGCCGTATCTGATATAAAAACTCCGATAACCGGTGAAGTAATCGAGGCAAACACAAAAGTTATTGAGGATGCTTCTATTATCAACAAAGATCCTTACGGAGAAGGTTGGATTGCCAAAATAAAGATAGAAAACAAGGATGAATTAAAAAACCTGATGAGTGCCCAAGAATATTCTGAATACAGAAAAGAATAGAGGTGTAATAAATATGAGATACATTCCCACAACTGAAGAGCAGAAAAATGAAATGCTGAAAGAAATTGGTGTTTCTTCTTTTGAAGACTTAATTGAAAGTATTCCTCAAAACCTCCGATTAAAAGATAAATTAAATATTCCGGAAGCAATGTCAGAAAGCGAATTAGAAGATAAAATTTTTCATATCGCTAAGAAAAACGCTGATTTTTACTCAATGAAACCTTTGTTGGGTGCTGGTTCTTACCGACACTTCATCCCGGAAACGGTAAAATTTCTTCTACAAAGAGAAGAGTTCTGGACCTGCTATACACCCTATCAACCTGAATTGAGTCAAGGAACCTTGCAATCTATATTCGAATACCAGAGCTATATTTCCCGGCTTACCAAGATGGAGGTAATAATCCCCTCTATGTATGATGGTGCCTCAGCAACTGCTGAAGCAGCTTTGATGTCCCTAAGATTAACTCATAAAAATAAAATTATTGTATCGAATTTGCTTCATCCTCATTACCGAGAAACAGTTAAAACCTATTTGGCTCCTCATGAAACAGAAATTATTGATTTACCTTATAAAAACGGTTTAGTTAATATGGAAAAATTAAAAATCTTAATTGAGGAAGGTGTGGCCTCTGTAATTATTCAAAGTCCTAATTTCTTTGGTGGCATAGAGGATATGGCAAAAATTTCCGAAATAGTGCATTCTAAAAGTGTACTGTTAATTAATGTAATTGTGGAAAGTATGTCTTTGGGAATTTTAAAATCTCCCGGAGATATAGGGGCTGATATCGTGGCTGGTAATGCCCAATCATTTGGAATGGATTTGAATTATGGAGGTCCTTATAATGCTTATTTAGGAACCAGGAAACAGTATACCAGACAGATTCCTGGAAGAATTGTAGGTGAAACAGTAGATGTTGATGGGAAACGAGTTTTTGTAATGACTTTGCGGGCTCGAGAACAAGATATAAGGAGGGAAAAAGCAACTTCTAATATCTGTACTAACCACAATTTAAATGTTCTCGCTGCTAATATTTTCCTTTCTTTAATGGGCACTGAGGGTCTTTATCAAATTTCTCTTCTTAATGCTAAATCTGCTCATTATTTAGAAAATTTACTATTAAAATCCGGTAAATTTGAAAAAGTATTTAATTATCCCTTCTACAATGAATTTTTACTGAAGAGCAAAGAAGATATATCTACTGTAAACAAAAAATTATTAGAAAATAATTTTATTCCTCCTCTTAAGATTTGTGAATTTTATCAGGCGGATAATCTAAAAAATGTTTTATTCTTTGCAGTAACTGAAACATTAAGTAGGGACAATTTAAATAATGCTGCTAAGATTCTTTCGGAATAAGGAGGAGAAAATATGAAATTAATATTTGAAAAAAGCGTAAAAGGTAGAGATGGTTATTCGCTACCTCAAGATTTATTTGACGATATTAAGATTGAAGAATGTTTACCTGAATATGTTATTAGTAAAGATAAAAAAATACTTAGTGAAGTATCGGAAGTGGATGTTGTAAGGCACTTTACAAAACTTTCTAAATTAAATTACGGACTTGATGACGGATTCTACCCCTTAGGTTCGTGTACCATGAAATATAACCCCAAAATTAATGAAAAGTTGGCCTCGCTAAGTAATTTTATCTATGCCCACCCTTTTGCCCCCGAAGAAACGGTACAGGGTTGTTTAGAGATTGCCTATAACTTAAATAAATTACTCTGTGAAATAACTGGTATGGATGAATACACTATGGCTCCGGCTGCGGGAGCACACGGGGAACTAACCGGTATTCTTATTATGAGAAAATATTTTGTAGATCAC
>JAKLPU010000070.1:0-3046 GCA_022013755.1 Candidatus Atribacteria bacterium
CAATTACGGCCTTGACCCTAAACTGGGCAGATATCATCGAACTTTTTGCGAGATTTGTAATTATACAGCAAACAGCAATCCTCCAGTTTATAAATGCGAAAAATGCGGGAGTAACAAAATAGTAAAAGGTGTTTTTGATCGGATTGTGGAAATCGGAAATTACCAACAGTCTATTTCTCCTTCTCATCGTCCACCTTATTATCACCAGGTTCCTTTAGAATTTGTACCCGGTGTAGGTAAAAAAACCCTGAATAAATTGTTTGGTTACTTTGGAACTGAAATGAATATACTACACCAAGCTTCTTATCAGGAAATTAGCCAGGTAGTAGGATTTGAAATTGCTAAGAATATAATTTTAGCCAGAAAGGGACTTTTAAAATTAAGTGCGGGTGGCGGCGGAAAGTATGGAAAGGTCGAAAAGAAAGAAAAAAATTTCAGAGAAGAAAATTTACAGCTAAATTTTTAGGTTTACTTTCTGATTTTCTCCCAAAAAATATAAAGCAAGTTATCTTAGACTAGTTGATTTATATTAAAAATAATCAACTAGTATTTTTTTTAAAATATTTTTATAAAAAAAGAGGAAAATTAAAACTTTTGTAGAATATATTAATACGAAGATAAATTTAGGAGTTTTAAAAAAAGAAAGTGTTTCATTAATTACACATAACGATAATAATATGTAGGTGATTTATATTTGAAATTTTCATCTGATTTACTGGAAGAAATAAGGAATCATTGCGATATTGTAGATATTATTTCAGAGTATGTACACTTAAAGCCAGCAGGAAAGGGATTTAAAGGTTTATGTCCTTTTCATGGAGAGAAGACCCCTTCTTTTATGGTTAGTCCTGAAAAACAGTTATTTCATTGTTTTGGATGTGGAGAAGGGGGTAATGTTTTTAATTTTCTTATGAAATATGAGAAATTTAGCTTTTTTGAAGCAGTGGAAATGTTAGCTAAAAAATCAGGCGTATCTCTCCCCGTAGACGAAGAAAAAGAAAATTTACTTTACAGGAAAAAAGAAAGGTTATATAAATTAAATAATCTGGCTGCAAATTATTACCGAGAATGCCTATTTAGGACTAATCAAGGGAAAAAAATAATAAATTATTTAAAAAAAAGAGGAATTAACGATACTAGTGTCGAAAAGTATAGATTAGGTTATGCTCCTCCCGGCTGGGACGCATTAACTAACTTTTTAAAGAAAAAGGGATATTCGTACGAAGAGCTAATCAAGGCCGGACTAATAAAAAAGAGCAAAATAGAAGGGAAATATATTGACTATTTCAGAGACAGGATAATTTTTCCTATCTTTCACTTATCAGGGAGGGTAATAGGTTTTGGAGGCAGGATTTTAGATGATTCTTTGCCCAAGTATATAAATTCTCCGGAAACGTTGGTTTATAACAAAGGGAGTAATTTATACAATTTAAACTTTGCCAAGGAAGATATCCGAAAAAAGAATTATATAATTATTGTAGAAGGTTATACCGATGTTTTAATAACTCAACAATACGAATTTAATAATGTAGCAGCATCTCTGGGAACAGCTTTAACCACTAAACAGATAGACTTAATAAAACGGTTTACCGATACGGTTTTAATCGCTTATGATGCAGATTCTGCCGGTAATATGGCGACCTTAAGAAGTTTGGATTTGCTGATAGAAGCTGGTCTTGGAATTAAAGTATTAGCCTTACCTCAGGGTTATGACCCAGCTGATTTTTTAATTAAAAAAGGAATAAAGCCTTTTCAAAATTTAATTGATAGGTCGCTTTCCTTAATAGATTATAAGTTAAAACTTTTATATTCTAATTATAGTGTTAAAACTATAGAAGGAAAAGTAAAAGTCATTAAAGGAATTTTACCTACCTTGAGCGTAATAGGTAATGAGGTTGAGCTGAGAGCTCAGACAAAAAAGATATCTGAAGAATTAAAATTATCCGAAGAAGCGATCTTAATCGAACTAAAAAAATATAAAAGAGGATTAAAAGATTCCTCCCACAATTTTATTAAATTAAATTCTGAGTCTGGGAATATTAAAGCGGAAAAAATTCTCATCGGATGTATGCTGGAAAATGAACAAATTGCCCAAGATATTTTAAAAAAGTTGAAAGCAAAAGATTTTTCAGTTCTGTTACATCATCAAATTGTAACAGCCATTGAAAAAAAATTAAAAGATGATAAAGCGGTAAATTCTCAAAAAGTTATTGACTGCTTGAATGATGATGAGGCAGCAAAATTAATTTCTAAGATTTTAATGGAAGAAACTATCACTTTTGACGAGAAGATAATCTCCGGATATGTAGATACTATAAATAATTTTAAGTTGACTCAAGAGAGAAAAAATCTCGAAAAAAGGGCAAAAATTCTCGATGAAAAGATAAAAAAATCTGAAAAGATAGAAGAAGATGATTTAAAAGAATTACGGGAAATTGTTCGGCAACTAAAAAGTCAAAATATTAATTAATATTTTATATTTATAATTTATACAAATATAAAATTTACTGTTAAGAAGGAAGGCTTGGTAATGGGGAAAAAGAAAATAATCGAAGAATTAATTAAAGAAGGTAAAGAGCAAGGCTACTTAACTTACAAAGAATTAGAGAAATATTTAGCAGATGATATTTTAGATCTGAGTAAAATAGAAGATTTATATGATATTCTAAGTGAATCTGGAATTGATTTAGTTGAGAGCGAGGAAGAGGGTAATTTACTAGCCAAGGATAAAGATGTTGAAGAGAAAAACAAAAAACCCCACCCCTCTAAAGCTAAATTAGATTTAGAAATAGAATTGGCGAAACAATTAGAATTAGATGATCCCGTAAAAATGTACTTAAAGGAAATAGGGCAGATAAGATTATTAACTGCCAAACAAGAGGTAGAATTGGCGAAAAGAATGCAAAAAGGAGATCACGAAGCCAAGAAAAAATTAGTAGAGTCAAATTTAAGATTAGTAGTAAGTATTGCCAAAAGATATGTGGGTAGAGGAATGCTATTTTTAGACCTGATCCAGGAAGGTAATATGGGTTTAATCAGGGCAGTA
>JAKLPU010000071.1:0-7539 GCA_022013755.1 Candidatus Atribacteria bacterium
AGAGGGATTAGAAGAAGTAAGAGAGATAGAATGCAGTGTTTTAGGTAATGATGAACCCCAAACCTCAGTAGTAGGTGAAGTCAAACCGGCAGGAGAATTTTATGATTATGATTCAAAATATATAGATGAGAAAACTCAATTAATTGTTCCGGCAGATTTACCTGATGGAGTATCTCAAGAAGTTCAGGAGATTGCCCTTCGTGCCTTTAAAGCCGTTGATGCTGCCGGGATGGCGCGAGTAGATTTTTTTGTCAGCAAAAAAGAAAATAAAATATATTTAAGTGAAATTAATACCATCCCCGGTTTTACTTCTGTCAGTATGTACCCCCGTCTGTGGGAGGCGAGCGGCATTTCTTATCCTGATTTAATTGACCAATTGATTCAGCTTGCCTTAGAAAGACACCAGGATAAAAAGCAGAATAAAATATCTTATGAATCAAAACTTTTAGATAAATGATAATAAAAACCTTATTGATCAAATTTTTTTGACAGGACAAGATTATCGTGTTATTATTATTAAAATAGTAATACCGATAATAGCAAAGGTGGGGATTAATGTCTGATATAGTTCGTTTTGGGGTATCCTTAGAAAAAGAACTTTTAGAAAAATTTGATAGACTTATCAAAGAGAAGAAATATCCCAACCGCTCGGAGGCAATACGAGATTTAATCAGAGAGAATCTGGTTAAAAGAGAGTGGGCAGAAGGAAAAGAAGTTGCCGGAGCAATTACTTTAGTCTTCGACCACCACAAGAGGGAGTTAGTAAACACCTTAACTGATGTCCAGCATGATTTTCACCAGTTGATTATCTCCAGCCAGCATATTCACCTGGATCATGATAATTGTTTGGAGATAATAGTAGTAAGAGGAAAACCGATAGAGGTGAGAGGGCTAGCGGATAAATTAAAGTCAACCAAAGGTGTAAAATACGGATCTTTATCTATAGCTACTACCGGGAAAGAGCTGGTGTAGGGAAATAGTTTTCAGTTTTCGGTTAACAGTTTTCAGATTTCAATTATTTTATAGAGGCTGATGGCTTTATATTTTTTTACCTTATGCGTAGCACGAAATTGAGAATAGTATATAGTATTTAGTATATAGTGAAGAAAAAGAGCTTATAGCATAGAGCGGGTAGCGTTTGACGTATAGAAGTAGGGGCTTGATTTATCAAGCCCGCAAAACTCGGGTCGAATAAATTCGACCCCTACATTAAGAAACAATATTTTATATAAAAAAGTAGGGGCGTATTGTGCTATACAACCTCATAAGGTAGAGACACGGCGTGCCGTGTCTACTCTTTCAACACGGCAACACCGTGTTGCTACTAAATACTAACGACTAATTTAATTGAAGAATTAAAAAATTATATAGGAGGAAAGATGTGAAAGATTTAAAGTTTAGAGCGGTTTTAATTTTTAGTTTAGTGGTAATATTTTTATTCGGAAGTTTGATTTTAGCCAATGCTCATTTCGGGATGGTAATCCCCTCTGATGATATGATCACCCAGGATGACAATAAAAGCATTACTTTAAAAGTACAATTTATTCATCCCATGGAAGGGGATTATATGGAGATGGCTGAACCCGTGCAATTTGGAGTTTTGGTTCAGGGCAAGAAAATTGATTTACTAAATACACTTCATGAGAAAAGGATTAACGATTGTACTACCTGGGAGGCTAATTATCAGATAAAACGTCCGGGTGACCAAATCTTTTATGTTGAGCCTCAACCCTATTGGGAGCCTGCAGAGGACTGTTTTATCATTCACTATACTAAAGTGATTGTAAATGCCCTTGGTCTGGAAGTAGGTTGGGATGAAGAAGTGGGACTAAAAACAGAGATTATTCCTTTGACTAGGCCATATGGCCTTTGGGCTGGAAATGTTTTTCAGGGGGTTGTGAAAGTTAAGGGAGAAGCAGTGCCCTATTCGGAAGTAGAAGTAGAATATTACAATCAAGATGGCAAGGTTAGATGGCCTGCTGACCCCATGATTACCCAGGTGATTAAAGCTGACCAGAATGGTGTATTCACTTATGCTATGCCTAAGGCAGGTTGGTGGGGATTTGCTGCTCTTAATGAAGATGAAGAGAAGATAAAACATAATGGAGAAGAGAAATCAGTAGAAATTGGAGCAGTACTCTGGGTCAAAACTTATGATATGGAATAAATAGTAGAAAGGAAATGCTTTATGCATATTTCAGAAGGAATATTATCTGCACCGGTATTGGTTACAGGTGCAGGACTAACTGCTGCAGCAGTAGGATATAGCTTAAAAAAGATGGAACACAAGGAAGTACCTAAAGTAGCCATTCTATCTTCTGTTTTTTTTGTGGCTTCCCTAATTCACGTTCCTGTCGGTCCTTCAAGTGTGCATCTGATTTTAAATGGAATTATAGGGGTATTATTGGGTTGGACTGCCTTTCCGGCGATATTGGTTGCTCTTGCCTTGCAAGGTGTACTCTTTCAATTTGGAGGTATTACCACCTTGGGAGTAAATACTTTTAATATGGCTTTTCCGGCGATTATCTGTTTTTATCTTTTTAATCGGGGGGTTAGAGGGGAAAATAATTTTATTGCCCTGATGATGGCCTTTGTCTGTGGATTTTTGGCGGTATTATTAAGTGGAATAATGGTAGCAGCTGCCTTAGTCTTTACCGGAGAACCATTTATACAGGTAGCCAAATTGGTAATAATTGCCCATCTTCCGGTAATGATTTTGGAAGGGGTATTAACTGTCTTTTGTATAGGATTCTTAAGAAAAGTTCGACCGGAAATATTAAGTATTTGATTACACAGATTAATTCAGTATATTTATAATATATCGGAGAGATAAGATGAAAAATAAACCGTATTTAATTTTGACATTTATATTTTTAATCATTATGATGATAAATATTCCGGTCTTTGCCCACAAAGTTAATGTCTTTGCCTATATAGAAGGAGATAAAGTTTATAGCGAAAGTTATTTTAATGATGGTAAAAAGTGTGTAGATTCAAAAATTGAAGTATTTGATAACCGGGAGAATAAATTATTAGAGGGTTTAACTGATGAAGAAGGAATGTTTTCTTTTGATATTCCCCCAGAAGATGTAATAGATGGAGATTTAAGAATAGTTCTTATTGCCAGTATGGGGCATCGGGCAGAATATATTATTCGGACCGATGAATTAGGAAACGTTGCGGAATTAATTGAAGAAAAAATTGAAGAACCCGTATCTGTAGTTTCTCCCGAAGTTTCTTCATTCGACTTAAAAGAAATCCAATTATTAATAGAAAACGCTCTGGATGAAAAGTTGGAGCCGATTATGAGAGAGATGAGAGAGATTAAGAAATCTAAAACAGATAAGATTTCTCCCACTGAGATTATCGGGGGCATAGGTTATATAATTGGCATCTTTGGAATTATTGCTTATTTTTTAAGTCGTAAAAGATAATTTAAAATTTTAGTCGCAGGTGATTAATTTGATTAAAGAAAAATTTTCAGAAGGGGATTCTATCCTCCATAGGCTCGACCCGCGAGTAAAGATTATTGTGGCTTTGTTGTTTTCAGTAATTGTTGCTGTCAGCGATAAATATACCACATTAATAGGTGCCTTATTCCTTGCTGTAATAGTAGTGGCTGTTGCTCGTTTAAGGACTAAAGAAATAATTTCACGTCTATTAGTAGTGAACAGTTTTATCTTTTTATTATGGTTGATGCTCCCTTTTACCTTCCCCGGTAAAAACATTTATACTTTAGGCTCATTAAATATTTCTCAGGAAGGCATCAAATATGCCCTCTTAATAACCATAAAATCTAACTCTATTATTTTGGCTGGGATTGCACTTCTTTCTACTTCCTCAATATTTAATCTGGTTCATGCCTTGCGTCATCTACATTTCCCTGATAAACTAACTCAGTTATTTTTCTTTAGTTATCGCTATACTCAAACTATTCACTCTGAATATATAAGATTAAATAATGCTGTAAAAATAAGAGGGTTTAAAGCCCAGACTAATTTTCATACTTACAGGACTTATGCCTATTTAGTGGGGATGATGTTAGTTCGGAGTTATGATCGCTCCAAAAGAGTCTATAATGCTATGCTTTGCCGAGGGTTCAAGGGAAAATTTTGGACTTTAAATCATTTTGTATTTAAAAAATCTGATTTTGTAGCGGGAATTGTGATGATAAGTTGCATTATAGGATTGGTGTTATTACCATGAAAGAAAAAGAAAAAGAAGCCGCAATCAAATTTGTTGACCTTTCCTTTGCCTATCCCTCCCGGGATTATGTATTTAAAAAGTTCAATTTTAATTTTTACAAAGGAGAAAGGATAGGCCTGGTTGGGCCCAATGGAAGCGGGAAGACCACTCTTTTCCATCTTATTATGGGTCTCCTAAATCCCTCGGAAGGAAAAATAGAAATTTTTGGAAAAGAGCGAAAAATAGAGAATGATTTTGTGGAAGTCAGAGAAAGAATCGGTCTTGTATTTCAGGATCCCGATGATCAATTATTCAGTCCTACTGTGGCCGAAGATATTGCTTTTGGGCCTCTAAATCTAAGAAAAAATCATCAGGAAACTAAGAAGATACTGAAAGAGACTCTGGAGATTTTGGGTCTATCCGGTTTTGAGGATAGAATTACTTATAATCTTTCCTATGGAGAAAAAAGATTAGTTTCTCTGGCTACGGTATGGGCTATGCAGCCAGAGATTTTACTGCTTGATGAACCTACCATCTGGCTTGATGAGGAAACTATCGAAAAGATAGTTCAAATTTTAAATAGTTATCCCCATTTATCTTATATAATTATCTCTCATGATAAAAAATTCTTAAAAGAGACCACCGATAGTATTTATTTTATGGACAATGGAAAGATAAGGAAAATATAGGTATACAGATTATTTGCTTCAATATTTTACTTCATTTTAGATTTCTTTTTTCTCTTTCTTTTACAAAATACGCGATACTCATTACCCGATACGAATAAAAGAAATTCTTATTTTTATTTTTAAAAAATTTTTGTTATAATGAAAATCAAAAGGAGATAAATAAGTAAGTTAAAGACAAAATATTATAATAATATAATAAACTGATAAAAGAGATATTTTGAAAATCTTAGCGATAAAGATAAAAACTATAGTTATAAGACATTTATCCTATTGAAACTAAATAACCAGCTAACTAGGCAACCAACTAACTAAAGATGGGGGAGAAGAAATGAAAATTGGAATTTTAGGAATGCCCCTTACGGGCAAAACTACCCTATTTAATCTTTTAACCGGTCAGAATAAAGAAGTTTCTACCTTTTCTTCAAAAAGCACAAATAATATTGGAATTGCTACTGTCTATGATCAGAGAGTCGATTTTTTGAGCTCCCTTTACCTGCCCAAAAAGACTACCTATGCGACTATTGAATTTATAGATATTGAGGGGATTTCACCTGAGTTGCACCAAAAAGAGAAGGCAGAGATATTTAATTTAATTCAGGATGTTGATGCCCTATTATTTGCCATTAGATTATTTGAGGACCCGGTTGTTGCAGGCGAAAAAGATCCTGTTGCTCAAGTTGAAAATTTAAGATATGAACTATTGCTTAGAGATTTAGAGGTAGTAGAGAATCGCTTAAGTAATTTAAAAAAATCTAAGAAAGAATTAACCCACGATGAAGTAATAGAAGAGGAGATTTTAGAAAAATGTAATCACTATCTAAGCGATGATAAATTTCTCTCCAATTTTGAATTTAAGGAAGATGAAATAAAGAGGATAAGTAGTTTTAGTTTTTATACTCTAAAACCAATAATTATTGCTATAAATCTTAGTGAGGAGCAATTCATATCTAATGAATTTTCTCGGAAAGAGGAATTAAACCAACTTATAAAAGATAATAATATGGTGAGTGTAAACATCTGCGGAAAAATGGAGATGGAAATAAGTCAATTAGAACCAGAAGAGGGACAGGTATTTTTAGAGGACCTGGGATTGAAGAAATCGGGCATTGAAAGGTTATGTCGAATAGGCTACGAACATTTAGGGCTAATTACTTTTTTTACTGTGGTCAAGGATGAAGTTCGTGCCTGGACTATCAAAAAAGGTACCCATGCAGCAAAAGCTGCGGGAAAAGTACATTCCGATATAGAAAGAGGTTTTATCCGGGCTGAAATTGCTAGATATCAGGATTTGGTTACTCTTGGTTCCATGCATACAGTAAAAGAAAAAGGGTTGTTAAAGATCGAGGGGAAAGATGCTATAATCGAAGACGGAGATATTATCAATTTCCGATTTAATGTTTGAAGAATAAATAGTTGACAAAAATATTTTTTTATATTACAATTACTCCTAAAGTAATAGTAATAGTAGTAATTAAGTGAGGTGATTTTATGAGGCTTTCTACCAGAGCAAGATATGGGACAAGATTAATGTTAGAATTAGCCTTAAATTTTGATAAGGGGACTATCTTTTTAAAGGATATTGCTAAAAAAGAAGAGATTTCCGAAAAATATTTAAGTCACCTGGTTATCCCCCTTAGGGCAAGCGGGTTGATAAGCTCTTCTCGAGGAGCCCATGGAGGATATAGATTAGCCAAATCTCCTTCTCAAATAACCCTCAACGAGATTGTAAAAACTCTGGAAGGGGGGATAAGTTGCGTAGAATGTGTAAAAAATCCCTCTGTTTGTCATAGAGTTTCCAAATGTGTAACTCGAGGCATCTGGGAGAAATTAGATGAAAAAATTTCCGATGAACTTAGCTCTGTTACTTTAGAGGATTTAGTAAACTCGCAAAAAGAAATAAACTAATTATTGCTATCCTATTTCGCATATATTAAATAAAAGAGGAGAAAATTATGAAGCTGTTGTCTGCTATCGGCAGTACGCCGCTTGTTGAGTTAAATAATCTAAATGGAAATTCAAAGGTAAGAATTTTTGGCAAGCTTGAAGGAAATAATCCTGGTGGTTCGGTTAAAGATCGTCCTGCTTACTATATGCTCAGAAAAGCAGAAGAGTCAGGTAAACTTATCAGAGGAAAAACAATACTTGAACCTACTTCAGGAAATACTGGAATCGCCCTGGCAATGATAGGAGCAGCCAAGGGATATAAAGTAAAACTTTGTATGCCCGAATGTGTTAGCTTAGAAAGGCGCAGTATTATTGAAGCATTTGGCGCTGAAGCAGTGCTTACTCCTGCAAAGGAAGGAACTGATGGTGCCATCAGGAAGGCTCATCAGCTCATTGCCGAAGAGCCGGGCAAGTATTATATGCCCAATCAATTCGAAAATGAGAATAATGTTCTTGCTCATTATGAGACCACCGGACCAGAGATATTTTCGCAAACCAAGGGAGAAATAAATATATTTGTAGCCGGTATAGGGACCGGAGGGACCTTGATGGGAGTGGCTAAATATCTAAAAGAAAGAAAACCAGAAATTAAAATTGTAGGAGTTGAACCTATAGTAGGGCATAAAATACAAGGGCTTAAAAATATGCAGGAATCAATCGTTCCCAAAATTTACCACTCAGAAAAATTGGATGAGAAGATTATTGTTGAGGATGATCCAGC